>CAIWIS010000601.1 GCA_903912795.1 uncultured Bacteroidales bacterium | reverse complement strand
GCTTTGCAATATAAAAAGCATGTAGCATTTGAATTATATCGAACCATATTATAAGTCAGACGACAAGAATTTCTATCTTCTTAAAGGGGATACGATGGAGCTTTTGCCTCAGTTTGAACACAAATTTGATATGGTGTTTGCTGACCCACCTTATTTTTTGTCAAATAATGGATTATCGATACAAAGCGGAAAAATTGTTAGTGTAAACAAAGGCGATTGGGATAAATCCGAAGGTTTTGATTACATTAATGATTTCAACCGGAAATGGCTTTCGCTAGTTCGTGACAAAATGAAGGATGATGCCACCATTTGGATTAGTGGATCCATGCATAATATTTTCTCAATTGGTCAAATCTTAAACGAACTTGGTTTTAAGATTTTGAACGTAATTACTTGGGAAAAGACAAACCCACCACCTAACTTTTCTTGTAGATATTTTACATATTCCACTGAACAAATTATTTGGGCTCGTAAATGTGAGAAGGTGCCTCATTACTACAACTATGAACTAATGAAGCAACTGAATGGCTACAAACAGATGCGCGACGTGTGGAAACTTCCAGCCATTGCACCGTGGGAAAAAACGTGTGGAAAACATCCAACTCAAAAACCCCTTTCTGTTTTAACTCGACTAATTTTAGCATCGACAAAACCCGATGCTTGGATTCTTGATCCGTTTAGTGGCAGCAGTACAACAGGCATTGCAGCTAATCTTCTCGGACGAAAATTTTTAGGAATTGACCAAGAAGAGGAGTTTTTAAGTATTAGTAAAAACAGAAAACTTGAAATTGAAAACCCAAAAACAGCTGCTTTACATAGAAATAGAATTGCTGGCTTTATTGACAAAAATCAACTAAGTGCATTTGTCGAAAACGAAGAACCAAACGAAGAAATTAAAGTTGCACTTGGATTTTGTCATGCAAAAGACGTAGATAAAACTAAACTTGATAAGACTTTTTATTTTCACGCCATCGAAAGCAATAATCGCGTAAAAGACTTTCCTATAGGCATTTTAGAAGCAAAACGACTTGTAATTTATTCTGGAGGCAGAGGTAATCCATATTTGACTGGTTTAACAGCAGAAATCAAATCTGTGGAACTAAAGCATAAATCAGATATAATCGGGAAAGAAAAATCAACGACTGAATTTTATTACGAAGTAATATTAAATGAGGTTTTTATCGACGATGAAAATATTAAGTTTGCAATCAATGTCAACACACTTTTTGACAAGTCAGACGAAAGAAACAGAAAACTTCTTCAGCAGTTTTTGCCTGCTCTGACAACTTGGGAGAGAATATTAAAATCGATTGACAAAAAAAAGATATACGTCTAGCACACGCTAAGCATATTGGCTGACTGACCCCGTTATGAATTTGGCTAAAGCCTAAAACATATTTCCTATTTTTTATCCTCCAGCGTTCGACTGAGCTCACGCCGAAGTCTAAAGCAAGAGGCAAAAGATATGGAACTTACCACTGACAAAATTACAAAGCCATCTGACATTTCGGGTGGCTTTTTATTGATAAGTTTCAAAACGGAGCATTAGGATCAAAAGTACCTCCAAACCAAAATTCACTGAAATGTATGTTTTCTCTTTTTTCGTAGATTCTATTGTTTTTCACCACAAAATTCTTGTTTTCTTTGTGTATTTTAAATTTTATATCCTGATAGTTTAGAAAAGCCTCTTTTTTTATATTTGTCACATTT
>CAIWIS010000600.1 GCA_903912795.1 uncultured Bacteroidales bacterium | reverse complement strand
TATCAATGTTTTTCTCAACTATCAACAATACTTTTTCCATAAATTCCTGGTCTAAGTTATTGTGCGTAATTAGCTCCAAATTGTTGCTTAATTCGTTGCTGTATTTGTCTTTCAGTAGTTTGCGCGACCGAACCAGATTATTACAGCGTATAACCAAATGCCTCAGGTTAAATGGTTTGGTAATATAGTCGTCGGCTCCGAACTGCAATCCTTCAATCAGGTATTGGTCGGATGTGTTGGCCGTAATCATAACCACCGGAATATGGCTGGTTTCGATGTTCGACTTCAGTTTAACCAGCATTTCAGAGCCTGACATCACCGGCATCATCAAGTCGGAAAGTATAATATCCGGCTGAAATTTAGCCGCTTTTTCGAGCCCTTCTTTGCCATTAATAGCAGATTCTACTGTGTAAAAAGTTTCAAATGTTGATTTCAGCAGGTTGATTATTTCTTCGTTATCGTCCACAATCAGCAATTTAAATTTCTTATTGTGATTAGCATCGGTAAATTCGGCCACCATTTCTTTAAAATAGGTCTCATCCTCCAGTACCGGATTATTGTTTCTGTCCATAGGATAGCTTTCATCATCTTCTGCAATTTGTTCTGTCGAGAAATGAGCTGAACCAGTCTTTAGCAAAACTTCGAAAACAGAACCCATTCCGGCCGTACTTTGTGCCGAAATGTGTCCGCCATGCAAGTCGATAATGCCTTTTGCTAATGCCAGCCCAATGCCTGTACCGGCTATATTGGCCTGATTTACCTGATAAAAGCGGTCGAAGATATTATCAATTTCCTTTTGTGGAATGCCTATACCCGAATCGCTGACAAGAACTTGAATATCATCCTCACGCTTTACTATTTTAAGCGTAATTTCACCACCCGATTTAGTAAACTTAAATGCATTGGAAAGCAGATTATTAAATACTTTTTGCAACTGAACAGGGTCAAAATATACAAATAGCTCTTTGTCGTCGCACTCAAAGCGGTAATGAATTTTATGCATAAATGCAAAGTCGTTGAATGTTAGGAAGATTTCGTACACAAAATCAACGATATTTATCTTTCGTGCTTTAATTTTCAAATAGCCTTGTTCCTGTTTTCTAAAATCGAGCAATTCCGAAAGCAGGTGATTTAGTTTGGATGTATTCTTGTAAACCGAAAGTAATTTGGTTGAAAGTGCCTGAGATTCCTTCGATTCTAGCAAGGATTCTATTTGTCCCATTATTAATGTGATAGGTGTTCTAAATTCGTGCGATATATTGGTGAAAAATTGCAACTTGGATTTATTCATAGCCTCAATTCGCTCATTTTCCTTTTTCTCAAATTCAAGCGACGATTTTAGTTTTACGTCTTTTTTGTAAAAGCGAAGCCAGAAATAGAACAGCGTAGCTAAAATCAGAAAGTAAATCCAGAGTGCATAAGTTGACGAATAAAAAGGAGGATTAACCCGAATTTCAAGATTTATTTCATCTATCAAGGTGTTCGAATTCAGGTATTTGCCTCTTACTTTCAGTGTGT
>CAIWIS010000599.1 GCA_903912795.1 uncultured Bacteroidales bacterium | reverse complement strand
GCCGAATCGCGCTCCAATATTTATACCATACGCGAAGGAAGTGCTGCGAATGTAAACGCACGTTGGGAGCGTTCGATTAAGAAATCGCTTGGCTTTGATATTGGACTATTTAACAATACATTTACCTGTAGCATTGACTTGTTTGATGAAAAACGTGATGGTATTTTAATGACGCGTCGATCAGTATCGGATATTTTCGGACAAGGAATGAATAAAATGAATGTTGGTTCCACCAAAAAACACGGTTATGAAATTGACTTGGGTTACCGCAATAAAATTGGCAAATTAAACTATTGGTTAAAAGCAAATTATAATTTCAACGAAAACCGGATTACCTCGATGGACGACCCTGCTTTCACGCTTGATTATTTGAAATCGGAGGGAAAACCAATTGGTGCAACATACAGCAGTTTGAATATTGGGTATTATCAGGATATGGATGATGTCATGAATTATTCTCTGGCTCAAAACAATTTAATACTTGGTGCTGATAAGGTGCTCGACTTCAATGGCGATGCAACAACATCGAAAGACGCTGTAGCTATGGCATTTACCAATCGTCCCAATAAATCATACAGTTTTTCGGCAGGATTTGATTACAAGGAGTTTGATTTTAACTTTATGTTACAGGGAGTTTCTGAGGTGAGCAAATCGTTTGGCAACTATACCAATCCGATGTGGACTTATGATCCGGGTGATTTTTATATTTTGTTAAAAGGCAATCATGATGTATGGTCGCCTGAGAACCGCGATGCACAATATGCTAACTGGGGTGCCGGTAATTCATCAAGCAAGGGAATTGTAGATGCTTCGTACCTGAAACTGAAATCGATGGAACTGGGATACACGCTTCGTGGTCGCATTCTTAAATCATTAGGATTAAACTCAGCCCGACTGGCGCTACAGGGTTCAAATCTACTTACCATTGCACCCGGATACATACTTGGCGACCCTGAAAACGAAGGTTCAACAGATGCTTATGGCAACGATTTTACCGGTTCGTTTCAGTTTTATCCATTGCCACGTCGCATTTCTATGTCAGTAAAATTAAACTTTTAATACCTCATAAATATACAAAGAAATGAAAAACAGTGTATTAAAACTATCAATAGTCTTATTCTTTGCAATCATACTTGCTTCATGTGTCGATTATCTGAATCAAACACCCGATTCCGTAGCATTTAACGAAGAACAGATTTTTACCGATTATATCAAGAGCCAGCAGTTTGTAGATCAGCTTCTTGCACCTTATGCCTATTTCGACGATAACGATGTGTTTAATAACAAAGAATCGTTGCATGGAAATGCCGGTTTTAACGGCAAACGTATGTATGGTCTGCGCGAATCGATAACTGATAATTGTATTCCAAATACAAGTAGCAACTGGCATCCAAAACAACCTTACCGATGGGGAAATTTTTATGGAAGTAATTATGATGGCACCTATTTTCAGGAAGGTGCGGAACGGCGCTTTAAAGACTGCTGGAAAGCCATAAGGATTTGTAATATGTCTATTGCCAATATAGATCGGATTACAAATGCCACTCAAGCTCAAAAAGATCAGATAGTAGGTCAGGCATATTTTCTGAAAGGACATTTTTATTTTATGTTACTGCAGGGTTGGGGTGGTATGCCATTTTTAGATAAGCCATTGGCCGCAGATGC
>CAIWIS010000598.1 GCA_903912795.1 uncultured Bacteroidales bacterium | reverse complement strand
ACAAAAAGTATCACCGGCAGCTGTGGTATCAATCGCTTTGACTTTAAATGCGTCAAGCTGTATGACTTTTTGTTTTGTCTTCAGATAAAGACCTTTACTGCCAAGTGTAATCAGAACTTGTTGAGCTCCCTGCTGTAATAATGTTTGCGCAATATCTTCAATTGAAAATTCATTAAAGCGTTTCTGTGAAATCAGTTCCGCTTCGGTTTCGTTAACAACCAGAATATCCACATTAGACATAAACTCAGGATCTATAGCACAAGCCGGAGCCGGATTGAGTAGCACTTTCACTCCTTTCTGTTTAGCCAGAATAGCCAATTGTTTGGTTGTTTCATAAGGTATCTCGGCTTGCATAATAAGCATATCGGCATTATCAAGTACAGAACTGAATTGTTCTATTTTATCGGGTAATAATGATCCGTTTGCACCCGGAGTTACTGCTATACAGTTTTCAGCATCGGCTGAAACCATAATTAGTGCCGTTCCTGTTGATTTTTCGGAATCAATCAGCACAAAATCCGTATTTATTCCTTCCTGTTGGAAATGCTCAATGAGCAATTTTGAATACATATCGTTACCCAGTGAAGTAACAAAAGTTACATCACCGCCCAGACGAGCAGCAGCTACCGCCTGATTAGCACCTTTGCCACCAAAAGCCTGTATAAATGTGCCGTTACCAACTGTCTGACCGGGAGCCGGCAGGTATTCCACCTGCGCTACCATGTCAATGTTTGAACTTCCTACTACGAGTATTTTCATATTTATTGATTTAATTTTTCAACAATCATTGGTTGTTGAGTACTAATAATATAACCCTCTTTCCCCTTTATTTTAATTTTCTTTCCGCCACTTTCCAGTATCACCTTTTCACATACACGCATCAGCAATTCGGCTTGTTCCGATATTTTCATTTCGGCAGGCAATTGCGGACGGGTTTTGTTTACATAATAATCGGGCATATTAAAACCGGGTAGTTTTGACATATTTTTAAAGCCTATTTTTGAACCTACAATTACACCTGCAGTGGCTGCATTACAATCAGCATCAATGCCGAAAGCCATAGCATATTGCAAAGTTTTATAGAAATCGCCATTGCCGTAGAGTAAAGACAAAATGACCATACCGCCGTTGGTAGGTGTGGAATTGGCATTCCATTTTCTATCCTTCAACCACTTGTTGTATATAAGTTGTCGGGCAGCCTTCCAGTTGTTAGGGTTGTTTTTATAAGCTGCAATGGCATCTTTAGTCAGTTCGTTCATTACCGACTTTGGGTCAACCGATTGCAATGCTTTTTCAATCAGCTTTTCTATTGGACTATTATCAATCATATTCAAACTGATTAATGAAGTCCAGAATTGTGCAGCCTGTATGGGTTCGCAGCAAACCGAAATATGTGCATAATAAGCTCCTATTTCAGCGGCAGTATTGGGCATTCCGGGCGAAATCATACCATAAGCCTCTGTACAAAACTGAGCCGAAAGGTTATAGTGACCAATTGGATTGTTTTCAAAAGATCCTGTTGCAGGAGGTATCATGCCCAATGAGTCCATTAAGACGCATGCTCTTTTATTTGCCCCCCAAATGCCTTTATGCATATTTGCCTTCCAAATTTCAGCAACACGCGTGTAGGGTAATTTCAATACGTTTTCCTTATCCATGAAATAGAGGTGTGTCAACTCAAAATCATTGTCATCGTCGGTACGGGCTCCTTTTGAAATATAGCCAAAGGTGGGCAACGAGTCGCGAGGCTCGTCGTAATACTTCCATTCGTACGGAAGTCCTTCGAGCCCTCCGATTAACATACCTACCCAGCCGCCATAAAGCTTGTCGAGCAATGCTTTACGGGTTATTTCAACAGTGGTATTCCTCTTTTCTTTTTTTGAAGAATTGGATTGTGCAAAAAGCGGTATTGCCAAAAATACTGTTAGTAGAATTAAAGTTATTCTTTTCATGTTTTAACTTATTTTTTTCTTCTATTTAATTCTTCTTCAACCAAGTAGTTAAATAACCACCACTTTGGCTTGCATCACCAAAAGGTACAAGCGTAATCTTAACAGGATTTCCATTGTCAAATGCATCTACCTGATAAGCTTGTGAACCTACCCAACCTTGTGGAAGTACTCCCTTTAAGGGGTTTAATTGCAAATTTTCAGTATTTATGGTAAGCTTGCCAGCATCTACGTTATTGAGTGATTGGTCGAAAACCAAAACTTGTGGACCGCGTTGAATAGATATATGTTCGGGATAGCTTTCACCACCTTCTAAGATTTTCACCGGCATTTCGAATCGTATTTCAACTTTATCCCCTTTCCTCCATAGCCGCTCAATGCTTGCCAACTCAGTGGATTTAATAGACTGTTTTTTATCGTTAACCAACACGGTAAAATTTGTCGCCCAGTAAGGTACACGCAAATTCAGCTTAAATTTGGATGTCGTGGCTGGATTTACGGTTATCGTTACATTTCCATTTTCAGGAAAACGGGTGGCCATATTAAACTCAACCATTGTTTTTTTAGTGTTATTGAGTGTTGTTTTAAAAACTCCCGGTTGATAAAAAAGTATTGCTGGACTATTTTCAATTTTGCCTTCGGTAAAAAGCGGAATCATGGCAATGCCTCTTGGTATACTGGACATACAACAGGTAATTACTGTTCGGTATGGTTTTACACCTGTCAAACTGGTATAATAACTCACTCCGCCGGTTTGTGGATTTTCAGCACCGGTCAGGTGATTATAAGTAGCACGTTCCAACTCATTCAGGTATTTTATTTCGCCGGTAAGCAAAAACAACTGATAGTTGAATTGTACCCAAGTGGTTGTTACGCATCCTTCGCCCATGTGGTCGTCAGCATTAGCCGACAAATCGTGATTATCGTGAAAAACCTCAAAATTACTCGATGCACCTGTTATATACATGCGATTTGCTACCACATCATTCCATGCAGTTTGCATCAGGTCGAACAATTCCTTGTCGCCTGTAGCTTTGTACAATTTAAGAATTCCAACCAGGTTCGACAGCATCTCATACGCTTTCCCATTGGCTACTTTATCTACCCTTCCGGTTTCTTTCAGTGTGCTAATGATTTTGGGTCCATTCTGTTGACTGTAACTTTCGAGAATATATTTGCAGAAATCAATGTACTTCGTATCACCTGTCCAACCATAAAGATCAACCATCGGCTCCATTACACTGGTTGAAGCCATACCCACATGTGTACCAGCCTTTATCAAATCCATCTGTCCGGGCTTATTGCCAAATGTTTTGCAAAGCAAATCACCCATTTTTTTACAGGCGGTCAATGCGGGTTCAAAACCTGTGGTTTGGTAATAGTGCATTAATCCTATCAGGTTATATTTCAACGACCACACATCCCAGCTTGTCCAGCGTTTTTCAAACACATAAGTGCCCAAATAGCCATCTTCCTTTTGCGAAGTGATAAGGTTTTGGGCCACTTTATCCATAATTAATTTCAGGCTGTTGTTTTTCTTATTTTCGTACGAAAAACAGGCTGCATCCAAAAACTTACCGGCATGTTCTCCAATCCAGGGGTGAACACCCGGTTGATTGAGGTAACCCCCTATCAATTCGGGCACATCTACTTTCAAGAGACGAATTTCAGTATTT
>CAIWIS010000597.1 GCA_903912795.1 uncultured Bacteroidales bacterium | reverse complement strand
GAGTTCCATGTGACAACTAAAAAATAAATTATAAACACATGTAAAATGATTATTTGAAATGGTCATTTTTCAATATGTTTTTGCTATGTTAAATTTAATGAGTCTACTAATATAAATTAAAAAATAAATTACATATGAATGAGTTATTAGAAACACTACTTGAAGTAGTAGAATTAGGAAAGGTGGATCAAAAATCACCTTTTCCACCACAATTAAAAGGGCAGGATGGTGCATTGGAACTTACCATAAGAGCAATTGAAGAAGGTATTAGTCCAAAAGATATCCTTGAAAATGCATTGATTCCGGCAATGGATAGAGTCGGTAAAAAATTTACTGAAAATAAGATTTTTGTTCCTCAAATGCTTATGTCTGCAAGAGCAATGGGGGCAGCCATGCTTCAACTAAAACCATTTTTTGCTTCGGGCGAAATTCAAACAAAAGGAACCTTTATTATTGGAACGGTAAAAGGTGACTTGCATGATATCGGGAAAAATCTGGTGGCTATGATGGTGGAAGGATCTGGTTGGTCGGTAATTGATTTAGGTGTAGATGTTGATGCTGCGCGTTACATGGAAGCTTTGAAAACCAACCCAAAAGCAGTAGTTGCATTATCTGCTCTACTTACAACTACAATGGTAAATATGGCCGAAATAGTTGCCGAAATTAAAAATAAACTACCTAATGCAAAAGTACTCATTGGAGGAGCACCTGTTAACAACGAATTCTGCAAAAAAATTGGTGCTGATTTTTATGCACCCGATCCTCAAGGTGTAGTAGAATACCTAAATAAGTATGAATAGTTTGAGAATATAACACTTGCGCTGCAGTATACTGTCAACAATAAAATAATTTTCAGTACCGGTCAGTTTACCCGACATCGTTTTGCGGATTTGCTCTCTATAAAAATAATAACGAAATTTCATTAGCATTGAAATTATCTCCGCCAATAGGACCAAGTGAAACATTAAATACTGTTCAAGCTCCGTTTAAACAGTATTCGGGTTTAGTTTAACAGTTATTTTTTAGTTTAATAATTTCACCCCACAACCAAGCAGGAAGAATTGCACGGTTGTGGGGTATCTTTTGCTTCCCACTTTTTTTAATTTTTTTTATTGATAAACAGAAAATAAATATGTATTTTTGTGTCTCGAAATTCTATTTTGATTTAAAGCTATAATAATTTGTTTACTCACTAAGCAGCATGAATAAGATTTCAATCCGTTTTTTTGATGACCGCGAAGTACGGGCAGTATGGGACGATGAAAATGCAAAATGGTGGTTTTCCGTTTTGGACATTGTAGCCGTGCTAACCAATCAGGACGACTACAGCAAAACCCGAAACTATTGGAAATATCTGAAAGCCAAACTCAAAAAAGAAAACAGTGAAGTGGTTAGTACCACTACCCAGTTGAAATTTCAAGCACCCGACGGTAAAAAGCGTTTGTCGGATATGCTCGATTACAAAGGAATTGTTGCACTGGGTAAAGAGTTTCCTGGAAAAAAGGCGAACCGTTTTATAGAATGGTTTACTTTTAGCGACGAAAGTATCGATGGTAAAAGCAAAACGAAAGCTTATGCACTCTTCGAAAGCTCTTTTATCGATAGCATAGAAGTAGGCACAGCCGTAGGATTACAGCAAATTCACGGGTATCTGTTTGGTGGATTATACAATTTTGCCGGTCAAATAAGGCAAAAAAATATTTCGAAAGGCGGTTTTCAATTTGCAGTTTCACATTTTTTGGGCGGCACATTAAAACAAATAGAAGAGATGCCCGAAAATACTTTTGATGAGATTGTTGACAAATATGTGGAGATGAACATTGCGCATCCGTTTATGGAAGGAAATGGACGAAGTACTCGAATCTGGCTTGATTTGATTTTGAAAAAGCGCTTGAAAAAATGTGTAGATTGGAGTAAAATAGGCAAAACAGAGTATATGAACGCGATGGTTTTAAGTTCGGTAAACAGCACAATGATAAAAAACTTGCTGAAAAATGCCTTAACTGATGAAATAAACAGCCGCGAAATGTTTATGAAAGGAATAGATTACTCGTATTATTACGAAGAGAATTAAAATGATGACAACCGACGACAAACGATTAACTATACGTGAGTGGAGCGAAGACGATCGCCCACGCGAGAAAATGGCTCACAAAGGAGCAAACAGCTTATCGGATGCTGAATTATTGGCAATTCTGATAGGATCCGGAAATAGAGATGAATCAGCCGTTGAACTTTCCCGACGAATTATGCGCGAATGTGGCGATAATATTAACGAATTGGCACGACTTTCGATCTCGGATTTATGCAAACGGTTCAAAGGCATAGGCGAAGCAAAAGCAATTACTATTATGGCGGCGCTTGAGCTGGGTAAACGTCGGAAAACGAGTGATGTTTTGCAACGAAAGAAAATTACACGCAGCGAAGATTTGTTTGAACTTTTTGAGCCTAACTTACAAGATTTGCTTCACGAAGAATTTTGGGTAGCGTTGCTTGATGGAGCCAACAAAGTAATGGAATCAAGGCGTATAACCAAAGGAAGTCAAAATCAAACGGTGGTTGATTTGCCTGCTATTTTACGATTGGCGTTGGAAAAATCGGCCATGGGAGTAGCGGTAGCGCACAATCACCCGTCGGGGCAATTGCATCCGAGCGACGAGGATGTAAAAATAACCCGCAGGGTAAAAGAAGGTTGCGATGCCATTGGTATCAGACTTCTCGATCATATTATTGTAGCACAAGGTCGGTTTTACAGCTTTGCCGACGAAGGAAGGATTTAATGTGGTGATGTGATAATCTGCAAATACATTAAAATAATGAACATACATATTTTACAACACGAACATTTTGAATCGCCAGCTGCTGTTGAAAGTTGGATAAAAATTTGCGGACATAAGGCTACTTATACTCGCTTTTATGCTTTCGATAAACTGCCTGAAAGCATTGATTCAATTGATTTTCTGCTAATTTTGGGCGGACCACAATCGCCTTCAACTACTATAGACGAGTGTCCTTATTTTGATGGAAAAGCCGAAATTGCATTTATTAAAAAGGCCATTGAAGCCAATAAAAAAGTACTTGGTATTTGCCTTGGTGCGCAACTTATTGGTGAAGCTTTAGGTGCAAAAGTAGAGCATAGCCCTAATCGGGAAATTGGAAAATACGCAATTAAGTTGACAAATGCAGGGATGCGTGACCCATTGACATCGCTATTATCCGAAATTATTGAAGTTGGTCATTGGCATGGTGATATGCCCGGCTTGACTCCGGAATGTGAAATATTGGCAACGAGCGAGGGTTGTCCTCGGCAAATAGTGCACTATTTACCAAGGGTTTATGGATTTCAATGTCATTTGGAATTTACTACTGATGCCATTGCCGGAATGATAGAAAACTGCAGCGATGAATTAGTGAAATTTGCCGGAAAACCTTATATTCAAACACAAAAGCAATTATTGGAAAATGATTATTCGGAGATGAACGTGCTATTGTTTAAAATGTTGGATAAGTTTTCAACAATGCACTGAAAATTATAGTCGAAAATATTGGCTGTGAACAAAATTATTCTAACTTTGCACAACTGAAAAAACATATAAATTTAAAACAAAAATAAATATAACTATGGCTGAAAAAACAACCGACGATGCACGCAAACCGTCGTTAGAAAAACTGAAAGCATTGCAATTGGCAATGGATAAAATTGACAAAGATCATGGTAAGGGCGCCATTATGCGTATGGGCGACAACAAAGTAGAAGATATAGCCGTAATTTCGACTGGCTCAATTGGCCTTAATGTGGCGCTCGGTGTGGGTGGATATCCTCGCGGACGTGTGATCGAAATTTATGGTCCGGAATCGTCGGGTAAAACTACCTTGGCTATTCATGCCATTGCCGAAGCACAAAAAGCGGGTGGTATAGCTGCCATTATTGATGCTGAACATGCTTTCGACCGTTTTTATGCCGAAAAACTGGGTGTAAATATCGACGAATTGCTTATTTCGCAACCCGATAATGGTGAACAAGCATTGGAAATTGCCGACCAACTTATCCGTTCATCGGCAGTGGATTTGGTAGTAATTGACTCGGTAGCTGCACTGACTCCTAAAGCCGAACTCGAAGGCGATATGGGCGATTCGAAAATGGGTTTGCAAGCACGCCTTATGTCGCAAGCATTGCGTAAACTGACAGCCAATATCAACAAAACAAACACTACTTGTATGTTTATCAATCAGTTACGCGAAAAAATTGGCGTTATGTTTGGTAATCCCGAAACAACTACAGGTGGTAATGCACTGAAATTCTATGCTTCGGTACGTTTGGATATTCGTAAAATTGGTCAGTTGAAAGACGGAGAAGATGCAGTTGGTAACCAAACACGCGTAAAAGTAATTAAAAATAAAGTGGCACCTCCATTCCGCAAAGCTGAATTTGATATTATGTTTGGCGAAGGAATTTCGAAAACAGGCGAAATTTTGGACCTTGGTGTGGAATACAATATTATTAAGAAAAGTGGTTCGTGGTTTAGCTACGGTGACACCAAACTAGCTCAAGGACGCGACGCTTCAAAAGCAGTTATCAAAGACAATCCTGAATTGGCTGCCGAACTGGAAGCTAAAATTGTAGATGCGATAAAAAACAAATAAGCATTTTTATATCTTATTTATAAAGAAAATGTCCGAAATTCAACACTGAATTTCGGACATTTTCTTTTATTTCTATCACGCAATTTCTTACTCAATTTATTCAATTAATCGGCTATATTTCTGTCCGTTTTGCGCTTAAAGCATGTTTTCAAACCGCATATATCGCAACCATGAGGTGTAATTTCAAAACCATTACCCAACCCAATAATACCGCTAATGGATTTGACAGGATGCATCAAACTCGAATCGTTCAACTCAACACCACAAGGTTTATCGGGCATAAGTGCAAACAACTGTTGCTGCTCACGAACATGCCAACTGCAATGTCCCGGACTGTACGAATGTGAAATTTGGAGTCCGAGTAAATCGGCTTCTACGGCGATTTTTGACGTTACAAAACGAACGGTCGCTTCGGCTATTTCAGTACCTATGGAATAAGCCAAAAACTCCGAAACTAAATCGCCTTCGGCTCTGAATTGGTCCAAATACAAGTCAAACTCCTCACCTGCAGTAACTACAAAAGCCGCAAAATGGGTTGCATCAGACAAGTATTTTGTAATTACCGATCCAACTTTAATTCGAATATCATTTATTTCAAGGTGATTTTTATCGGGTATTTTTCCGGGTGAAAT
>CAIWIS010000596.1 GCA_903912795.1 uncultured Bacteroidales bacterium | reverse complement strand
GCCTGAAGGAATTTGATAATATCTTCGTTCAATTTATTGATGCCGAGCATGGTTATGAGGGCATTTTTCAGAGGGATTTGCTCCTGAATCAGGCATTCGATTACGGCCTGACTGTGTGAAATAGCGCCCTGCGAAATGGCCGATTCGGTACGCACCCGCTTGCCAACACTCAGGGCTGTTTGAAACAGTTTATGCAGCGAACCAGACAGTTTGTACTTGGCTGCTGACTCCTGATAGCAATTTTTTACCTGACCCTGAATAGCACACTCACCAATCAGCGAAGAGTCCAAACCCGAAACTACGCTAAAAAGGTGATGTGCTATATGCTCAGGAACAGCGCCTTCGCCCCAATACAACTCAATGCGGTCGCAGGTTTGCAACAGCACATGAGGCGTGTTTTCGGGCAAGCGAAGTTCGTTGAAATATTTTTCACGTTCAGCCAACGAGCTGTTACGCTGGCTTATTGATTTGTATTGTACCATTATTTACTAATTCTGTAATTTGATTGCGTATGTAAACAGCCTGATAGGCATCGCGGGCATTGGTGCCTACGGATATAGTTATGTTGTCTTCTTTGTGAATGGCCGGCGACACAAAATCGCACAACATGGGCGCATCGCACACGCTGGTGAGAATGCCCAACTCTTCGGCATCGGCTTTAACCTGTGCATTTAACTCGTGATTTCCGGTAACGACATATACCAAAAAGTAGCCTTCTAAATCGCCTTTTTCGTATTCTTTTTGGATAAAATTAAAAGGCAACTGCTTTATCTCGTCCGTAAATTCGGGCGAAATAACCGTTACGTTTTGCACAAAGCGCGCCATAATGGTGCCTTTGTGTGTAGCCACTTTGCCACCACCTACCAACAGTATTTTTTTGTTGGTAACGTTGATAGAAATGGGTAAGAATTGTAAGTCTTCGCGGTTCATTTTTTTAGATTTTTAGAGTAAAGAACAAAGAATAAAGACACTGGTCTTAGCTCTTATTTCTTTGCTCTTTGCTCTTTATTCTTTGCTCTTTGTTCTCATTCATGAAAATTCAACCCTGCCGTAGTTGCTTTTATATACCCTTTACGAATCACAAAATCGCCAAAATGCTCATTGGTTTCGCGGGTTTTGGCGAAGTCCTGGAGTAAAGGTGTTAGTTCAGCCAGAATTTGCTCTTCGGTAAGCATTTCTTTGTAGAGTTTATTCAGTCGGTCGCCGGTAAAGCTGGCTCCAAGGTACAAATTGTATCGCCCGGGAGCACGACCAACCATGGCTATTTCGGCCAAAAACGGGCGACCGCAACCATTGGCACAACCCGTCATGCGAATGCTGATAGGCGTTTGTAGAAGTCCGTTTGCTTCCAGAATTTTATCAACCTTATCAATAAAAACTGGCAAGTATCGTTCGGCTTCGGCAAAAGCCAGCGCACACAAAGGCAACGAAGCACAGGCAATTGAATTCTGACGCAGTTGCGATAACTTATCGGTATTGAGCACTTTGTATTTTTTGAACAAAGCATCAATTTTTGGTTTTTGTGCTTCCGAAACCTGTGCTATAACCACATTCTGATTTCCGGTGAGAATAAACGTTCCGGTGTGAATTTTGGCAATTTCGCGCAAAGCCGTTTTGGCATTCAATCCGCTACGGTCGCCGAGTTTTCCACCTTCCACAAACACACCGTAATGCCACAATCCAAATTCGCTTTTTGTCCAGCCGTATTTATCACCCAGCGTTTCGAACTTGTATTCGCGGGCTGATTCGAGCTTTACGCCTTTGGTTCTAAGTATTTCAGCATGGAAAAAGTCAACTCCAAAGCGATCGACCGTATATTTCAGACGGGCATTTTTGCGTTCGGAACGGTTTCCATGGTCGCGCTGAAACACAATAACTGCTTCGGCTACTTCCAAGAGTTGTTGTTTTGGAAAAAATCCCACCACATCGGCCACACGCGGATAAGTGGCAGTATTTCCAAAAGTATAAGCCATACCACCACCAATAGTCAGGTTGTAACCCAAGAGTTTTCCGTTTTCAACTATGGCAATAAAACCTAAATCGTTGGATAAAACATCTGTATCGTTGCGTGGTGGAATGGCGAAAGCTGTTTTGAATTTACGCGGCAAATAGGTTTTCCCGTAAATGGTTTCTTCTTCCTGTTCGCCTCCGGCAATCAGTTCACCATCGAGCCAAATTTCGTGATAGGCTTTGGTTTTTGGCAAAAAATAATCGGACAAACGCTTGGCGTCTTCGGCTACTTCGGCATGTACCAGCGACTCAAACGGATTAGCCGAAGCCATCACATTGCGGTTCACGTCACCACAAGCAGCAATGGTATCGAGCAGGGTTTTATTGATTTCCTGCATGGTGGTTTTCAGGTTGCGCTTAAG
>CAIWIS010000595.1 GCA_903912795.1 uncultured Bacteroidales bacterium | reverse complement strand
TCGTGACTTTCGGCATAGCTAATTGTTTTTTCGTCGGCTCGTCGGTTTGTTAATTCCCAAAAAATATGTCCGGTTTTCCAATCCTCGTCCTTTGTTTCCTTTATGTACTTAATCCAAAAATCAGGAATTCCCATGGCCATACGGTAATCGAAACCAATTCCACCATCTTCAATTTTTGAAGCTAAACCAGGCATGCCGCTCATTTCCTCAGCAATAGTAATGGCTTGTGGTTTAACTTGATGTATTAATTTGTTAGCTAATGTAAGGTAGCAAATAGCATCGCCATCTTGATTTAGATTGTAATAGGAATCGTAACCATTAAAATCTTCGCCTAATCCATGACTGCGGTAAAGCATGGATGTTACTCCATCAAATCGGAAGCCGTCGAAGTTATATTCTTCGAGCCAAAATTTACAATTCGATAATAAAAAGTGAAGTACAGCAGGCTTTGCATAATCAAAGCAAAGCGAATCCCATGCTGGATGCTCGCGACGCGAACCACCATGAAAATATTGATAAGGAGTTCCGTCAAAGCGACCCAGACCTTCAGTTTCGTTTTTTACGGCGTGCGAGTGCACAATATCCATAATTACCGAAACATTATTGCTATGAGCTTCGTCAATTAGTTTTTTTAGCTCTTCGGGAGTGCCAAAACGCGAAGAGGCGGCAAAGTAGTTAGAAACGTGATAGCCAAACGAACCGTAGTAAGGATGTTCCTGAATGGCCATTATTTGAATACAATTATAACCCGCTTTTATGATACGTGGCAAAACCTGTGTTCTGAATTCTTCGTAAGTTGAAACTTTTTCCTCTGAACCCGACATACCTATATGACATTCGTAAATCAATAGAGGGTCGCTTGTAGGTACAAATTTTTTGATTTTAAAATTATATGGATTTAAAGGATTCCATACTTGAGCGCTAAAAATTTTCGATTGGTCGTCCTGCACAACTCTGCGTGCCCATGCTGGTATGCGTTCGCCCGAATCACCATCCCACTCTACTAATAATTTGTAGAGCTGCATGTGTGTCATGGCATATTCTGGAAGTTTAATTTCCCAAACTCCATTCGGTAGTTTTTTTAGCTGATAATCAGGTACTCGCTGCCAATTGTTGAAATCGCCAATTAAAAAAATGGCCGTTGCATTGGGAGCCCATTCTCTGAAAACCCAACCTTCGCTTAAATGATGTAATCCGAAATAGAGGTAACCTGTAGCAAAATTGGATAAGGTTTTATTGTCGCCAATAAGTTTACTTTCTATTTCTTTAAAATATTCATGCCTTCCAGTTATAGCTCCAGCGTATGGTTCTAAATAAGGATCGGACTTGATAAGTGGAAGTACACTCATAAATTGATATGTTTTTAATTGGAAAAATTATATTTATAATAAATACTTTTTTTTACTCTCAACATCAATATGTTTTTTTGAACAACAGATAAAACGCAATATTATGTTTAATAACATAAAAAACGTTTCGATGTACAAAGATAATAAAAGTATGGAATTAAATGCATTTCTCGGTCTAAAAATTATGATTCAGGGCAATAATTAACTGTATGGGATGCTTGTTTACTTACTTTTTGATAGTGTTTTGTATAAATATTATTTTCGATGATGTAAAATGCAATAATAAATGTTGATAACTTTCCTTAATGTAAGTTGTTGATTCATTGTATTTGCAATTTTTACTCTGTTTGATTCCATTAATTTCATTTGTCAATCGTCTGAATTTTATTATCTTTGTGGTTCAAAAAAAAATAATATTATAAATATAAAAAATGGAAATTACAGGTAAAATTATTGCTGTCCTACCACAAACTACAGGTCAAGGAAAAAACGGTATGTGGCGCTCTCAAGATTATGTGCTCGAAACAGGTGATCAGTATCCTAAAAAAGTGTGCTTCAACTTATTTAATGATAAAATTGATCAATTCCCAGTTGCAATTGATGATATGGTAAATGTGAGTTTTGATATTGAAAGTCGTGAATATAACGGACGCTGGTACACCTCAGTTCGTGCATGGAAAATTGATAAAAATGGTGCTCAAGCTACTGTACCCACACAACAAGCAGTGGTGAATGCTCCTTCGTTTGATGGTGCTCCAGCTGCTGCAGGCGAAGGTAGTGATTTGCCCTTTTAACGAAAACAGACAACGTACGACAGACAACAGATAAAAGAAAGTCAAAAATCTAATGTCAAAATGACGATTATATAACAATTAAAAACGGCGCATCCCTATAACGCACGAAGTGCCAATTAACGGCGAAGCCCTAATAACGCACGAAGCGCCAATTAACGGCGAACTTGCCTGCGGCAGGCAGGGCCCAATAAACACGAAGTTTTAAAATAAAATATATGCAAAACATTAAACTTTCAATCGACAAAGCATTTGGATTTATATCCGAACAAGCTGTACTTGGTT
>CAIWIS010000594.1 GCA_903912795.1 uncultured Bacteroidales bacterium | reverse complement strand
TTTTTTACAAATGCGACATTGTTTATTTCCTATTACTTAATTCTTATTTTACTTTTTTTTATTGCAAAATTAAATGAAATATTTGCTTGTTTTGCACATTTTGTTTAAATTTGTGCAGTTCTACAATTAATTTTTCGAATTAATGAACGATTTTAAAAGTAATTTTGTTAGAGAGTTCAGACTAATCATTTCCCGAAAATAATGAATAAAAACAAAGTATTTGAGCAGCGCCTGAAAACGTTGCAAGAAATGGAAGAAAATGCCGCTCACAAGCAGCATTTAAAAGGCAAGCTTACAGCTCGCGAACGTATTAATATTTTATTTGACGAAGGCACTTTTTTTGAATTAGATGCATTTGTTTCGCCTACACAAAACCCAATTAGCAGCCGTCAAACAAACTTTGGCGATGGCGTAGTTGTAGGACGGGGTTTGGTGCAAGGCCGTAGTGTATTTGCTTATGCTCAGGACTTTACAGTTCTAGGTGGCTCACTTGGCTATGCTCACGGTATGAAAATAGCCAAAGTGCAGGAAATGGCTTTGAAGCTGGGTGCTCCCATTGTAGGGTTAATGGATTCGGGTGGAGCTCGTATTCAGGAAGGTGTAAAAAGTCTTTCGGCTTATGCCAAAATTTTCCGAAATAATGTCAATTCGTCGGGTATTATACCTCAGATTAGCGCCATTTTAGGTCCAGCTGCAGGTGGTGCCGTATATTCGCCAGCACTTACCGATTTTATTTTTATGACCAATCAAACATCCTATATGTTTGTAACCGGTCCCGATGTAGTACGCGAAGTGCTTAACGAAGAAATTGATATGGAAGGCCTTGGTGGTGGAAATGTACATGCTCAGAAAAGTGGTGTGGCGCAATTTGTATCCGACGATGAGGAACATACTATAATGTTGATTCGTAAACTTTTATCTTATATTCCTTCTAATAATTACGATACATTACCTGTTTCCAATGTGGTTAATGTTTATAATTCGCGTCAGGAATATCTTAATAAAATCATGCCCGACGATCCTAATCGTCCGTACGATATGAAGGAAATTATCAATATTATTGTTGATAAAGATACTTTTTTTGAAGTACACGAAAAATATGCACAAAACATAATTGTTGGCTTTGCCCGTCTCAACGGTAAATCAATTGGGATTGTAGCCAATCAGCCAAAAGTGATGGCCGGAACTTTGGATATAAATGCAAGTGTAAAAGGTGCTCGCTTTGTTCGTTTTTGTGATGCATTTAATATCCCCTTGTTGATTCTCGAAGATGTGCCCGGATTTCTACCAGGAATAGAGCAAGAACATAATGGTATTATACGTAATGGAGCTAAGTTGCTTTATGCATTTTGCGAAGCTACAGTGCCCAAAATTACTATTATTACACGCAAGGCTTATGGTGGTGCATACATTGTAATGAGTAGTAAAAATACAGGAGGTGATTTTAATTTTGCATGGCCAACAGCCGAAATTGCTGTTATGGGTCCTGCTGGTGCTATTAAAATTGTGAATAAACACGAATTAGCCAAGGCTGAGAACAAAGCCGAAATGGAAAAAATGCTGACTGAGAAATACAAAGAAGATGTAGCTAATCCGTACAAAGCCGAAGAACTTGGATTAGTGGATGAGGTTATTTTACCATCTAAATCACGCGAAATTCTGATTACAGCATTCGAGATTTTGTCCAATAAACAATATCATAAACCTGCTCG
>CAIWIS010000593.1 GCA_903912795.1 uncultured Bacteroidales bacterium | reverse complement strand
ATTGAGAAATTTAGCCACAAAATTATTAGACAGAAACGATTAATTTTTTTATCTTTGTGGGCATAACATTAGAAATTCATAATTCTTAATTATTAATTCTTAATTAATTTATTGTTTATGCCCTACCGCCGACTTCCAAATACCGACCAAGCACGTTTACGGGCTCTGCGAACAGCAGTTCAAAACAGCGAAAAACAAAACTATAGCACACAGGTTATTAACTACAAAACAATAGTTGAAGCCCGTAATTACCTAAATGTTTTTGAAAAACAACTGATACAGTATCAACACGCATTGGACAATCAAGTTTCGGCCAATAAACGTTATCAACAAATAGTACACAATGCCCGTCTTTATATTTCACATTTCATACAAGTTCTAAACTTAGCTGTGATTCGTGGCGACATTAAAAAAGACCATAAATTATTTTATCAGCTCGACCCAAACAATCATACTGTACCCGATTTATCAACCGAAGCATCCTTGCTACAATGGGGTAAGTCAATTATAAATGGTGAAAATGAGCGGGTTCGAAATGGAGGATTACCAATCTACAATCCAGCAATTGCAAAGGTTCAAGTGCATTTCGAAGTTTTTAAAGAGTACAAATCAACTCAAAAAATGCACCAATTATCCACCAACCGTAACTGGGAGGACTTAGTAAAATTGCGTGAAAAGGGAGATGGTATTATACTGGATATTTGGAATCAGGTTGAAGCAAAATTTAAAGACGATAAACCATTTACCCGCTTAACAAACTGCATTAACTTTGGACTCATTTTCTATTATCGCAAAGGTGAAAAAGAACTCACTCCTGCCGACGATATTGAGCCAATAGAAGCAGAATAATCATTTAACCATTACATTTCGGAATTCCATTTCGCGACCTTCGGCCTGAAAACCAATATAACCTTTGCTTTGTGTGAGGCCTGTGGCTTTGTTTTGCAACACATCATTTACATAAACGGTTAATGTTTTGTATTTACAAATAACTTTCATGCTATTCCACTCTCCTATTGGTTTTTCGTTAGAAGTTTGCATTTTGGGTATTGTAAACTTCACTTTATCTGTACATTCCGAAGCCCACAAACCATTCATACAAATTATATCACCTGCTGCATCTGCTTTTTGTTGCACTTGAAAACAACGTGGCCAAACCGAATCGGGCTGCTGAATATGAAGTAAAACACCGCTATTACCAGCTTTACTCGTCCATCGCCATTCCAGTTGTAACTGATAATTTTTATATACTTTTGAAGTGCGAATATAGCCTGCACAAGCTTTACCTACTTTGAGAATACCATTATTAATTTCAAAAACACTGGTTACAGGTTTAGTTTTATCGGCCAAAAAAATCACCCATTTAGGTGCATTTTTAGCACTAAACATGTTTGACTTTTGAGCAAAACTTGATATATGAATTATTACAAGTAAAAATAAAAATGACCTTCTCATATTGATGTGTATTATTTAATTATTCGGTAATTTCTTTGAGAATTTTTGAGAATTTTGAGCTCGATTCCATATTTACTTTAGTTATCATTCTGTGAATCATTACCCGAATGGTATTGGCACTTTTACCAGTAATTAATGCAATTTGATTAACAGATGCACCTATCGATATATAAAAACTAATTGTTAGCTCATTTTTATTAAAATCAGGAAAATACGAACTGATTTTTGCTACAACATCCTCGTTAATTAAACTGTAAGGTTCAATGGTTTGATGTTGACTTTCGAATAACGATATCAACTTATTTTTATCATGTTTCTTCTCCACAAGTTCCTTACCTGCTTTATTGAGATAAGGACGTAAAGCATTCATTTCGACCGAAAAAGCATGTGCAATTTCCAGTTTCAATATATCATTTTTGGTAGTTAAATTATTGAAACATAAAATGAACTGATCTTTAACTTCGGATAGAATTGTAGCTTTGAACTCATAAGTAACTAATTCGTCAAATTTTGACTTTAGAATTGCCTTATCAATTATAACCTTATGATATTGAAACAATTCAATTAAACTTTCCCTAATTTTACGTTTATCCGAAAAAATATTTTCAAGTTTTTCACCTATTACAATTTCAGCAAAAGTATCTTTAGCTGCAATGTTTAAATCTATAATTTTCCCGGTTTTATCAATAACAATAACTGGATCAGGAAATGCCTGAAACAAAAAATGATAATTTATGGTTACGTCAGATTCTTTCATTTTTGCCTAAGATGCAAACAACCTGAAAACAGAAAAAAAACTGAATTCAGGTTGTCAAGGTTATATTATTAAATTTCTAAAATCCTCTAATAGCTTCGATACCAGGTAAAACGCGACCTTCAATAGCTTCGAGAAGAGCACCACCACCAGTTGACACATACGACACCTGATCGGCAATACCAAACTTATTAACACAAGCTACAGAATCGCCACCTCCAACAAGCGAGAATGCACCATTTTTTGTTGCTTCAACTATGGCATTACCAACAGCACGTGATCCACTTGTGAAATTTTCGAATTCGAAAACTCCAGTAGGACCATTCCAAAGAATTGTTTTGGAGTTTTTAATTACTTCTGCAAATTTCAGTTCTGTTTTTGGTCCAATATCTAGACCTTCCCATCCATCAGGAATTTCGCCAACATTTACAAATTTTGTATTGGCATCGTTGCTAAAAGCATCTGCAATTTTTGCATCGTCGGCCAAAATGATATTAACACCGTTTTTCTTTGCTTTATCAAGCAATTCTAAGGCTAAATCAAGTTTGTCGTTTTCGCAAATAGAATCACCAATTGTACCGCCCAATGCTTTAGTAAAAGTATATGTCATGCCACCAGCAATAATCAAATTATCCACTTTTGTAAGTAAGTTTTCGATAATTTCAATTTTGGATGATACTTTTGAACCACCCATAATAGCTGTAAACGGACGAGCTGTATCGGTCATAACTTTTTGT
>CAIWIS010000592.1 GCA_903912795.1 uncultured Bacteroidales bacterium | reverse complement strand
AGTGTTCGCAACTAATATTGTAGCCAGCTTTTCAGCATCAAAAACCGTTTCATTGTCAAAGGTATAACTTTTTTGCAAATAATTATCAGCCGACAAGCCTGCTTCGAATAATGAATAAGGATTGATTTGGGGTTTTTCAACCATTCTTTCTATATCGAGTATAGAAATATCAGATTTTGTTATATCGAAAATATTAGCTTTTGGAAAATTAGCTTTGAATATTTTGATTAATTCGGTTTTTTCAAATTCATTGCTTAGTAAATCAGTTTTACTGAAAATAATAAAATCGGCTTTGTCAATCTGACGTTTAAAAATCGGAATTGTTAGCTTTATAGGATTTCTCACCATCAAAATATCAACCAAACAAAAAACAGGTTTTAAGATGAGCGCAGGATTAGCACTTACAATTTCCGAAACCATATCGATGCCACCTAAGCCAGTGGGTTCAATAATGATACGTGAATATTTCTCCGACTTCAGAATTTCTTGTAGGCTTTCATTTAGGTACAACTTGGCAGTACAACAAATACAACCACCTGAAATTTCGTACACTTCGCCTTTCTTTGCCGATTGTATTGTTTTTCCATCAATATTGACTTTCCCAAATTCATTTACAACAATAGCCCATTGCTCGTCAGTGGTATTCTGATTTAACAAATTGATTATGAACGTAGTTTTACCTGCACCCAAAAACCCAGAAATAATATGAACAGGTATCACAATCCGTATTCAGCCAATGTAAATTTACTTTGATCTACCAACGGCAGCATCATTTCCACAAAATCGCTTTCATTTTCAGGTATACTTTCCAATTCTTCGCGCATGTAAGGCAAGTAGCTTATCTCCATGTCCGACAGTTTAAGTCTGCCCAACGCTATGGCTTCTTCAATAATGTCGATAGTTACTAACGCGCCATTGCGGGCATTAGCAACATACGAATCGCCCTTAACCAACTCGCGCGAAATGCGGATAACGTTTTCGGGAGCTAAAATCAACGCTTGCGGGTCGGTGTAAATATCCGACGAAACCAACAATTGTTGCAAAACGCTGCAATGCAATTTTCCGGCTTTTAAAGCTTCGTTCATCAAGCGGGCATCATATTCCAGCTGTTCCATATAGGCTGTTGGAGCCATACCGGACAATAATTTTATATTCTGAACGGACTCATTGCTCCACAAATCGGCACATGCCGAAGCAATATTTCCAATCGGACTTAAATGCGCACAGGCGGCAGTTTTTCCTTCCATCGAAATCGGAATACCGGTTATGGCTTTCAGGAATGGTCCTTCGTAACCACAATCTTTGTCAGGTCCAATAGCACCTTCTTCCATAGCCACAATGGAGCGAACAACAGAAATTACACGTACCAGGGCTGCAAAAACTTTTGGAATGTATTTTTTCTCGGCCAAAACCATAGCGGTATTTGCAAACCCACAAGCCGAATCGCCAGCAGCAATTTTTCCGTTTTTATTGGCTACATCTACAATATATTTCCACAAAAACTGCATATCGCGCACACCAAGCACCGATAAAGCAAACATAACGGTTTTTATGTCGCAATTCATCAACGCATCGTCCGAAACCTCTTTACCTCCGGTGCTTTCAATCGAAAGCAAATCGCCACCAGCCATAGAACCTTTTTCGAAAAGTTCCATCATAGGCTCCAAGTATTGTGATGTGCGTTGGCGAGCCGGACGCTCAAATTCGCGTAAATCGTTTGGAGTGAGACGAATTTCGGATTTAAGGCCATACTTTTGATAGTAATTTTCGCAAATTTCATTCATTACCTTAACGATTTCGATACCAATTGTTGGCGTTTTGGTCATTTCGAGCAATGTT
>CAIWIS010000591.1 GCA_903912795.1 uncultured Bacteroidales bacterium | reverse complement strand
CGATTTGGCAGTGTACGGATATAAGAAGTAAAAGTTCTTAAAGTTTATAAAGTAAGCCATCTGACATTTCAGGTGGCTTTTTTTATAATTACAACATTTCAAATTTAACTTATAGGGCCGAAAACAAAAATATACGTTAAGTAGAAAATTTACAATGTTAATTTTCACCAAATATATCACAATTTCCAGCTCCTCGGAATACTTTTTGAATAATTTAGCGTTGTAATGACAAAGTAACAAAGTCAAATCTTAAAAAGTCTTATTCAATTATCAATTGTCAATTATTAATTATTAATTCAACTTTTATCCTTATGAAACTCTCTCAACGTACAAAACTGCTCGGGTTGTTTGCAGCAATGGTTGCCGTAAGTGTTGCCACCAACTTAACAACCAATTTAATTAGCGACAAAAGTAATCGCGACGCTCTTTTTCAAACCAATGAAGTTCCGGCAACCTATACTGCCATTTCCAAGGCTCCACGCGCTATGGATACCGACTTTACGCTCGCAGCCGAGCTATCGGTTCATGCTGTAGTACACGTAAAAACCAAAACTCCTATGCAAATGCAACAAGGATTTGGTGGCGGTGGTTTTAACGATCCTTTTTTTGAATATTTTTTTGGACCACAACAACGTCGCCAGCAACAGCAACCACAAGAAGCTCCCATGCGCGAAGGTTCAGGTTCAGGTGTTATTATTTCGAACGATGGTTATATTGTTACCAATAATCACGTAATTGATAAATCGAAAGAAATTGAAGTAACACTCAACGACAAACGCACATTCAAAGCAAAATTAGTTGGAGCTGACCCAAACACGGATATTGCACTATTGAAAATTGAAGCCGAAAAATTACCTGTTATCCTTTTTGGTAATTCCGACTCGCTTAAAATTGGCGAATGGGTATTAGCTGTAGGCAATCCATTTAATTTAACTTCGACAGTTACTGCAGGTATTGTTAGTGCCAAAGCGCGCAATATTAATATTATCAATTCGCAAATGAAAATTGAGTCGTTTATTCAAACTGATGCTGCCGTAAACCCAGGCAACAGTGGTGGAGCGCTGGTAAACACACGTGGCGAATTAATTGGTATAAATACAGCTATTGCTTCACAAACAGGCTCCTATGCAGGCTATTCGTTTGCTATTCCAACAAGCATAGTAAAAAAAGTAGTTTCGGATATCCGTCAGTTTGGTTTTGTACAACGCGCCGTTTTGGGTGTGAGCATGAAAGAAATTACCAGCGAAATTGCCAAAGAAAAAAACCTAAAAACCATGGAAGGTGCTTTTGTAGATGCAGTAGTTGAAAACAGTGCTGCCGAAAAAGCAGGCGTAAAAAAAGGCGATATCATTATTAAAGTAGAGGAAGTAGAAATAAAATCATCGTCGCAACTGCAAGAACAAATTGGGCGATACAGTCCGGGCGATAAAGTATCTTTAACTGTACTACGCGACAACAAAGAAATAAAACTAAATGCTGAGCTCAAAAACCGACAAGGAACTACCAAAGTGGAATCGGGCGAAGTGAACTTAGATATGCTTGGAGCTGAATTTAAAGAAATTAGTGCTAAATTGAAAGATCAATTCCAACTTGATTATGGTATGGAAGTAAAATCGATTAGTAAAGGTAAATTCGAAACAGCAGGCATTAAAGAAGGTTTTGTTATTGTAAAAATCAACAATCAGGCAATACGTAGCACCGATGACATAAAAGAGGTGCTTACCGAAGCTATTAACACAAACGACAAATTTAAAGTACTAAACATTGCGGGCGTTTATCCTAACGGTAAAGTGGCTTATTATGCCGTAAATTTGGGCGATTAATTCAAAATCAGTTTTTTTTAAGGTTACGAATCTATTCTTCGGAAACCGGAGAGTAGATTCGTTTTTTTTATTTTATCAAACCGTTAAACATTAATTTATCAACAACCTAGAACTTTTATCAATTTATATTGTTTGAGTTAATAGAAATTCAAATTTTACACTATGAAATTTGAACATTTTTACTGCAATTTTAAGCAAAATAAATTACTTAAAATACTATTTTGTCAATTCAAATAAAAGTATTAATTTTGCACGCTAATTTTTTAAACCATAATGAGACAACTAAAAATTACTAAATCGATTACTAATCGAGAAAGTGCTTCGCTTGACAAGTATCTACAAGAGATTGGTCGTGAGGATCTTATTACAGTTGAAGAGGAAGTTGAATTGGCGCAACGCATCAGAAATGGTGACCGTATAGCGCTCGAAAAACTAACTCGTGCCAACCTCCGTTTTGTTGTTTCGGTAGCAAAACAATACCAGAATCAAGGTTTAAGTCTTCCCGACTTAATTAATGAAGGCAACCTTGGACTTATCAAAGCTGCCGAAAAGTTTGATGAAACTCGTGGTTTTAAATTTATTTCGTATGCAGTGTGGTGGATTCGTCAATCCATTCTTCAAGCTTTGGCCGAACAATCGCGTATTGTACGTTTGCCATTGAATCAGGTAGGTTCGTTGAATAAAATCAACAAAGCTTTTTCGAAATTTGAGCAGGAAAACGAACGTCGTCCTTCGCCCGAAGAATTAGCTGAACAGCTCGATATCCCGGTTGAGAAAATTACGGATACTATGAAAGTTTCAGGCCGACACATTTCGGTTGATGCTCCATTTGTTGAAGGCGAAGACAACAGTTTATTGGATGTAATGATCAATGATGATTCGCCAAACGCCGACCGTGCATTGATAAACGAATCGTTGTCAAAAGAAATTGAACGCGTATTAGCCAACACCCTTTCGGACAGAGAAAAAGATATCGTTAAAAAATTCTTTGGTATCGGTGTAACCGAAATGACTTTGGAAGAAATTGGCGATGAATTTGGTTTGACTCGTGAGCGTGTTCGTCAGATTAAAGAAAAAGCAATACGCAAACTACGCCCCAACTCAAAAAGCAAATTACTAAAAGGATTTTTAGGATAGATGAAGAAGTAATGAGTAAGAAGTTATGAATTACGAGTTACGAGTGGAAATACAATAATATTAAAGGGTTCAGATCAAAACGATTTGAACTCTTTTTTTTTATAAATACATGGACTTTAACCACAAAACAAGTACTATTAATAATAAAGCTGGTAACATATTCACAATGCGAAGTTTTTTAATTTCGAGT
>CAIWIS010000590.1 GCA_903912795.1 uncultured Bacteroidales bacterium | reverse complement strand
GCAAACAAACTTTTCCTTCATTAATAGAAATATCTTTAAAGTCTATTGTCGTATTTACATCAGTAATGTCAATTCCATAACTTTTAGCGTTTTCTTTTACTTGATTTAAAACTTCATTTAGATGATCAAAGGAACTATTATCTATTTGTTTTTTTGCGTTTCTAAATGCATCTATGATAACATCATCATTGTTTTCAGTTGCTCCAGCTTTCTTAAGTAATAAATATAAAGGATTTCCTTTACTCCAAGAAAAATGTCTATCTAAAAAGTCGGAGATATAGAAAACATTTAGCTTCGCTCTATCAGAAGTTTTCATTTCAACAAAATCAGGTTTATCTCTTTCATTGATAATATACCATTTAGGTTCTAAATCTTTGTTAACCACTAATCTGATAGTCAAAATATCTTTATTATCAGGTGAATCTTCTTGACTTAAATCATCAATAATTTCACTTTTTGAATTCAAAAGTCTTTTATGCAATCCATATTTACTCTGTGATAGTAATTCATCTGGCAAATCGTACAAACTCACTTCAATGATTATTGGACTCTCAATATCTCCATTATAGAAATCAGTATCATAAAAACTAAGATTCCAATTTGGATTCAAGGCGCAATATATTGCATTTAGAATCGTAGTTTTACCAGAATCTCCACGTCCTATTAAACAGATAAAATTTGACTGTCCAAAGACTTGTTCAAAACTTTGGATTCCTCGGTAATTGGAAATCTTTAATGAATATATTTTAGCCATAATACTATTTTTTTGCAAATATACTTATTCTAATTTATTTAAATATACTTTAGGTACCTTATTTGAAGTGAGTTGTCAACAAACTTCAAAAAGTCTTAACTGCGAGGCAGTTAAATGTAAATAGCCATGTATGAAATGCATGGGTTGAAATGGGTGTATTCGCAAAAGAACCCCGAAAGGGGTTCAATTTAATTATTGAAGGCGGCATAATGCTGTAAACTCTTCCAATATCATTTTTCTGTCATTCAACATAGCAATTTAAGCATTCACAATCTAATACTTGTGGATGCTTTTTTGTTGAAATACTTTTGTGTCAATTTAAAATGAATAATTGAAGCAATAATATGAATAAAACAAACTATATTTTTGGAATCCTGTTTATTTTGATTGGGATTTTTGCCTTGGTTGGTGGATTGTGCACCTGGGGCGAAGGCAGTATTTTCGAGCAAAGTGAACTGATAAAGGTGCTTATTCCGTGGGCAGATATATTGGTTACTGCGCCACTGTCGGTTATGGCAGGTTATGGAATTTTAAAAGATCGGAATTGGGGTCAATTACTAGGCTTAAGTATAAGTGGAATTTATGTTTTTGGTTCTGTACTTGTTTTTGTATGTGTGGTTTGGAGTCATAATTATGATTTTTGTCTGATTATTCCCGCAAGCTTTGGGTTTATCATTGGCTTTATTTATGTGTTTATGATTTTGGTAGATAAAATATCCATTTCTTTGTCAGCATTCGAAAAGCAATACGATCATGCATTTTCAAATTTGTAATTAATATGAAACACTTATTTTTTATTTTAATTCTCTTACACGGACTGATTCACATAATGGGTTTTCTGAAGGCTTTTCAAATTGCCGAAATGAACCAACTACAAACACCAATTTCGAAACCTATGGGTATTCTGTGGCTAAATGGTACAATGAACTGCGTCCCTTGGCAAACACCTTTAAAAGCATATAAATCTGTCAATGGGTATTATCTTCCGTCGCAAGCTGAGTTAGTTTATAATTATCCTGGAGGCGATTTATGTTACGGCATGTTCAGTCTGAAAAACATCAAATACAATTCTATAAAACAATAATTTACAATGAAACGAGCACGAAAAATAGACTTAGACACACAAGGCAATGTTTATGTGCGAGTTCCATGTGTCAACTAAAAAAATCAATTATAAACACATGAAAATGAAAATTCAATTATGCTTATTGGGACTTCTTTTATTGTCCACTTCATGCAAGGACGAAGAACCTCTTACATTTGCTCAGGGCGATGTACGTATTCAGGTTGAAACTGGTGAAAACTGGACACATGAATTCCCTATGTTTTTAGGGATAAAGAAAGATAATCCGCCACAATTTGCAATCTGGCTTGAGGATATTGATGGTAAATACCTTTCAACAATTTATGTTACAGAGAAAATTGCCACTCAGGGATGGGTGTCGAGCGATGGAAATCGAAGGAAAGAAGCTTTACCACACTGGTGTTATCAACGGGGCGTTGTTTACGACGATGGTTTGTATTTACCAACTAAAAAGCAACCATTTACGGATGCTCAAACAAGTGCAACTCCAAAATCAAATAAGCAGCTGAAAATTCTGTTGTCTGATTTTACAACACCCGTAGTTATCAAAGCTGAATTTAATCATTCAATTGATTTTAATACGTATTTTCCAAAAACCGCAAAAATAGGCGATGACAATTATTCGGGTGGTGAAATGGGAAGTGGACAACCAGCAGTGATTTATGCAGATACCATTTATCCTTTTCAAACCTCATCTGAATTAAATCTTATTGGACGAAGTAGCTCAGATGGTACAAACGGACGAATTTATTCCGATTTGGAAAAGATTACAACGGCAAAAACGATTGTGAAATCTGTCAAAATTCAAATTATTGAGTGATTTTTTTTATCTTTGCTTTTCGAAATGCTTTTTTTTGAAATGATTTTCTATGATAAAAATCAAGAGTCTGACTAAATCGTATGGTGATTTCAAGGCTGTAGACCAGCTGAGTTTTGAAATTAATAAGAACGAAATCTTTGGGTTGCTGGGGCCAAACGGAGCCGGTAAAACAACCTTTATCAGCATGCTTTGCGGTTTGCTTCCTGCTAATGAAGGTCGTATTCAGTTCGAGGGTTTCAGTAGTACCGATACCAAGTCGCTTATTGGCTATTGTCCGCAGGAAAATATATTTTACCCCAAACTGAGTTGCATGGAGCAGCTGGTGTTTATGGGCGAAATGTATAATATCCCTTCGACACAGGCCAAAGAGCGAGCAGCAGCGTTGCTCAACAAACTTGGACTCACCGAGAAAGCCAACGTGCAAGCGGCAAAACTGTCAGGCGGTATGAAGCGGCGGCTCAATATCTGTCTGGCACTGATTCATAACCCCGAAATTCTGATTCTCGACGAACCCGAAGCTGGTCTCGACCCACAAAGCCGTATTCTTGTCAGGGAATTTATAAAAAGCATTGGTCACGAAAAAACGGTTATTCTTTGTACTCACAATATGGATGAGGCCGACCGCCTTGCCGACCGTATAGCCATTGTAGATAGAGGTAAATTGCTACAACTCGACACGCCACAGAATCTTAAAAAGTCGATTGGCGAAGGCGACCGGATAGAAATTCGTGTTGATACAACTGATGAAAATCGCTTGAGTAATTTTGTAGCAGGACTTAGCGGCATTTTCGAAAATGTAAAACGCGGAACTGACTGCGTTTGGATGAATAATATTGATATTTCAACGCAGTTGCTGGATATCAAAGAACAGGCAAAAATGCATGGTGTGAAAATAAGCGAACTGAAATTGCGCGAAAATACGCTCGAAGATGTATTTATTCACCTTACCGGAAAGGAGTTGCGGTCATGAGAATAATAAGCATACTGAAAAAAAGCCTGAAAGAACAATTGCGCAACTTCTGGATTGTGCTCTTGTCACTCTCGATGGGGCCATTTTTTATTTTTGTGTATTACCTTATCAACGAATCGTCCACGCCGCAATATAAGGTTATTGTTGTAAACAACGATGCCGGTATCAATGCCAATGGACAAACTCAAAACAAAGGACGGGAACTGTTTTCTTTTTTTAAACAAACAAATACACTCTCCGATAACCTGAGCTTTACACTTAGCGAAATGACCGACCGCGAAGCTGCTGTGGCAAAGCTCAAAAACAAAGACGCGGATGCATTGGTGGTTATACCTTCCGGTTTTTCAGCCGCATTGAGTCACGATAGCACTGTTGGAGCGCCAAAGCTGGAGTTTGTAGGTGACCTAACGAGTGCCAATTATTTGCTGAGTGCTGTTTGGGCTAATGAAGTTGTAAACAAGTATGCTCGCGGCATTACCCAAACCAAGCGCATTATTGAAGTAGCCGAAACCCCGTTGGGTAGTTCGGGAACTATCAATCAGTTCGATATGCTGGTGCCCGGTATTCTTATTGTGTCGCTTATTATGCTGCTGTTTACGGCCAGTATTGCTTTTGTATCCGAAGTCGAAAACAAAACTATTATGCGCCTGAAACTATCCAAAATCACGGTTCTCGACTTTCTGGGTGGCGTGGGGGCTGTGCAGTTTTTGTTAGGTATTGCCGGCATGCTGCTCACTTTGCTTACTGCAGTTTTGCTTGGGTTCGAATATCAGGGTTCGTTAGTTGCAATGTTGGTTATAGCTGGTTTATGCTGCCTGTCGCTTATCGCTTTTAGTCTGATAGTGGCGGCAGTTACCAAGTCGGCCAACGAAGTATTGGTGGTTGGTAATTTTCCCATGTTCCTGTTTATGTTTTTTACAGGAGCAGCATTTCCAATCAAAAGCGATGCTTGGTTTTACATTGCCGATTATCCAGTAAACCTTCAGGCTTTACTGAGCCCTACACCTGCCATTTCGGCACTGAACAAAATCTTTATCATGGATATGCCTTTCGGTCATGTTTTGCCCGAACTCATTGCTATTTCTGTGCTCACGTTGGTTTATTTTGCCATAGGAGCCTATTTATTTCATAAACGACATTTGAAATCGTAGCAAAATTAATTCCGGATATTAAGGTAAAAGAAATACAAATGCCTCACAAGCTAAAATTAAACCGTTTCGACATACAAAGTTAACACCATTGAAATAATTATTGTTGAATTTTGCATAAAATTATAAACAATATTTTTTATGAAAGTCTCTATACTATTTATCTTGATGATTTTTTTCGTTGCTGTATTAAATGCAGATGAAACAATAAAAAGAAACTTAAACGATTACACCGGACGATATTCCTTTGTTCACGAAAATACCATTATGGAAGATGTGAGATTGGAAGTCCGTAACGATAGTATATTAAAAGTGGAAGCCAATGTGGGTACAGCCAATTTGATATTTGTTAAAGGAGATGAGTTTAAAATTTTCGAATACGAGGGGCGGGTTCTGTTTATTCGCGATACAACAAGTCAAAAAGTGATTGGCGTTAAAGTAGTTGTACCTGCTTTGGAATTACAAGCGGAAGGTAAAAAAGAAGAATAAAAATCTGCATCAAAATTTGATAGTTTACTTTTATGAAATAAAGGATTGTTCCTGTTTTTAAGGGAGCAATCCTTTTCTAGTTACAGTTTTTTGCCGATATAAAACACATAGTCGTAATAGTTTCGAACTCAGAAACGCCGGAATTCTTCAACACAAACCTGTTAGCTTAATAAAAATCAAATAAGTTCATCCCTCCTATCCTACACTCAATTTTACTACAAAAAAAATCGTTTGCCGAATTGTTTCAGTGCAATTGAACAGTTTGGAACAAAAATTGTATCTTTGTGCAACAGAAATAAAACAACTATGCAATTTGACCGTTTATTAAAATACTGCCCACATTGTGGTTCTGAAAAATTTGTACAAAACAACGAGAAATCGAAGAAATGTGATACTTGCGGTTTTGTATTTTACATGAATGCATCGGCTGCGGTGGCGGCTTTCATAACCGACACTAATGGTCGGTTATTGGTTTGTAAACGTGCCAAAGATCCAGCCAAAGGCACTCTCGACTTACCTGGCGGATTTGTTGATGGTGACGAAACAGCAGAAGAAGCCGTTGTACGGGAACTTAAAGAAGAACTAGATGCTGAAACAATAAGTGTTAATTATGTGTTTTCGTTGCCCAACAATTATTTATACAGTGGCTTAACAATTCCTACGTTGGATTTGTTTTTTGAATGCAAATTACAAAATTACGAAAACATAAAAGCTGCTGATGATGTGGCTGGTTTCGAATATATTTCGATAGAAAATCTAAATCCGGAGTTATTTGGGTTAAACTCCATAAAAAAAGCAATTGACATTTACATAAGAACTAAAACACAACAACATAATGCGTAAATTCATCATTCTAAGTTTATTTTGGTGCTCATTAGCAGCCTATTTACCTGCACAGGAAACACTTATTTACACCAACGACGATGTGCTTTTCAATCAAGGAAAGGAATTATTCAATCAACGAAAATATGCTGCATCATATCGTAATTTTGAATCGTTTCTGAATAAAACGCCACAAGTAAACGCAGGTCAGGTTCAGGAAGCTGAATTTTATAAAGCAGCCAATGCCTATTATTTAAAACAAAAAGATGCTGCCGAGCAAATGCGTTTGTATTTAACGCGACATCCCTACACTCCGTTTTCCGATTTAGCCAATTTTATGTTGGGATTAATGGATTTTCAGGCAAAAAAATACGCCAATGCATTAAAATACTTCAACATTGTAAACGAAAAACGTTTAGGCAAACATGAACGGGTGGAATACCTTTTTAGCAAGGGATTTGCCAATTTACAAGTTAAAAACTATGGTACAGCACTGGTTATTTTCAAGGAATTGAAACAAATGGATACTCGCTACAATTTGGCCGCCACTTATTACTATGCTTATACCGAATATACACTTGGCAACTATGCAGCAGCAATGCCTGATTTTTTGCTATTAGAAACTAATCCAAAATACAAAAACATTGTTCCATATTATATTATTCAAATTTATTACGCCCAAAAAGAATTTGATAAGCTGAACGAACGTGCCACACTCTTGCTCAAAAACAATCCGAATAACGCCAACAATGCCGAAATTTACCGCATTATGGGCGAAATAGCTTATAGTAAAAAAGACTTTAACAAAGCCATTTCGGATTTTAAACAATACGAAAAATTAGCACCTCAGGAATTGCGCAACAACATGTATATGCTTGGTTTATCGCTCTATAACACTGGAAATTTTAAAGGAGCTATTCCGTATTTATCCAAAACAACTACCGAAAAAGATGAAATGACCGAAAATGCTTATTTACATATTGGTAATGCGAATATTAAAATTGGCAATAAGATAAATGCTCGTTTAGCTTTTGAAGCAGCTTTGCGTACAAAATTTAACCCAACCGTTCGCGAGGAAGCTATGTTTAATTATGCGCTTACAACTTACGAAACCACCTCGGCATTTGGCGAATCAATTACAGCATTTGAGACTTTTTTAAACGAGTTTCCCACTTCGAAATATGTGGATAAAGCACAAGACTACTTAGCCTCGGTATATTTTTCGTCGAAAAACTACGAAACAGCTTATCAATCCATACAAAAAATCAAAAACCCCAATCCGCGCATATTAGAAGCCAAACAATATATACTATATCAAATTGGTACTGAGGCATTCACACAACAGAACAACGCTAAAGCCATTGAATATTTCACACTCTCGCTCCAAAGTTCAACCATTGGTAAATACTCGGCCGAAAGCTTGTACTGGCGTTCCGAAGCTTATTTCCGATCTAACCAACCCGATAAAAGCATTGCCGATTTGAATGCATTTTTCGCAAATCAATACGCACGTTCGAGTGTAAATCTGAAAACAGCCAATTACAGCATGGCTTATGCCTATTTTTCGCGTAAAAACTTTGCCGAAGCATTAAATTGGTTTTTGAAATATGCCGATTTGGAAACTAACAATAAAGCTACAACCTATTCGGATGCACTAAACCGTATTGGTGATTGTTATTTCAACGGTCGTAACTTTAGCAAAGCCGAAACCTATTATGCTAAGGCTGCACAAATCAGTCCTAACACGGGCGATTATGCATTGTTTCAAAGCGCTTATGTAGCAGGATTACAAAAAAACTATACAGCCAAAATTACTCGAATTGAAAGCCTATTGAGCACTTACCCAAAATCGGAATATGCCGATGAGGCCCTTTACGAAATGGGTAGAGCTTACCTTATGCTCGAAAACAATAGCAAAGCCATTGCATCGTTCAAACAACTATTTAGCAATTATCCTGCTTCGGCTTCGGCTCGCAAAGGTGCGTTAGAAATTGGATTGATTTATTTCAACGATAATAATTTTGACGAAGCCATAACCGCCTACAAAAAAGTAATTACATTTTATCCAAGTTCCGAAGAAGCTCAAACAGCACTTGAAAGTTTGGAAGCTGTTTATATTGAGAAAAACGATGTTGCTTCGTATTTGGCTTATACCAAAACACTTGGCATGAAAATTTCGAACACCTCGGCTGGACGTGAGGATTCAATCTCGTATATTGCTGCCGAAAAACAATACATGAATGCTAACTACGCACAAGCCATTACAGGTTTTAAATCGTATTTGAGCAATTATTGCGCAGGCGGACGCTATTGTACAAATGCACAATACTTTATAGCCGACAGTTACTATCGTATCAACGAAAAAGAAAATGCATTAACAGCTTACAAGGCGCTAACACTCATTTCGAGCAACCAATATATTCAGGAAGCCTACACGCGATGTGCCGAAATTACTTACGACAAAAAAGACTACGCAGCTTCGTTGCAGTATTTCAAACAACTACAAATGGTAGCACAATCAACCGAAAAACGCAATGTAGCTCGTTTAGGGGTATTGAGATGTAGTTATTTCCTCAACGACCACCAAACGACAGTTAACATTGCTGGCGAAATTATTGCCGATGCCAAATCGGATGCTGCTGTAAAAGCTGAAGCCCGATACAATAGAGCCAAAGCATATATTGCTCAAAACCAAACCAGTATGGCTACAGCCGACTTAAAAATGCTTGCTACTGATACCCGTACTGAGAATGGAGCCGAATCAAAATTTTTATTGGCTAATTTGTATTTTGAACAAAACAATTTGAAAGATGCCGAAACAGAAATTATGGACTTTGCCAAAAAGAATACGCCACACCAATTTTGGTTAGCACGTAGTTTTGTGCTTCTCGCTGATATTTATATCAAGCAAAACAATGATTTTCAGGCGAAACAATACTTATTGAGTTTGCAAAAAAATTATACCACTGCCGACGAAATTCAAGGTATGATTACCGAACGATTAAATGGTATTGCAACTCGCGAAAGTCAAACAACGGTAAACTAATTAATAATTAACAATTAATAATTGATAATTTAAAAAAGAAATATATGAATCTGAAATCAAATATAATAGCTGCATTTACTTTGTTAACAATTTCGGTTACAGCACAAAATGTAGACCGAAATGTTACAGTGGAACGCGAATACAAACCCATCATTCAGGATGCTGGAAAAATTACTTCTGTTCCTGCTGTTACCGAAGCAAATGTGCAAAAGACAGCGGCAAGTTATACCGACATCAATTTACCCATTCAAGTGGGGCAAAGTATTCAAACGCTTAGCGCAGCCGAACTCGAATTGGAGAAAAAAACTAATCCCGCTTCGGCCTATATCCGCATTGGGGCAGGTAATTATTATAACAATATGCTCGATTTTGCATTGCCGGTAATTAAACGTGGTGATATGAGACTCGACCTGAAAGTCAATCATTTAGCCACTTTTGGCGACAAAACACATTCTACTTCAAATGGTTCGATTATTTTTAATAATTACTATAAAAAAATGGAATTACTCGCAGGTGTAAATGCGGGTTATGAATATTTTAATTATTATGGAAAAAACTTCAATTTATTAGGCGATATTGCCGACTTAACAAAACTAATAACTACACCCACAACACTTTATACCGAACAAAATTTAGTTCGTATTAGCCGCAACCCAAAAATTGAAAAATTACAACAATTGATTGACGCCCCGCTCAACGATGGTTTATGGCGTTTCAATGCCTATTTGGGTGCTCGCTCAGCACCTGCCAAAACAGGTTTGCGCTACGAGGCGGTGGTAAATTACAACAAATTTAACTCCCGCATTGGACTCACCGAAGATATTATACATACCAAAGCTGGATTTAATAACGTAAATGGCAAAAACCGCATGGGTGTGGACGTAGAACTCCAGAATATGTACTACAGCACCGATTTATCAATTGATTCAATAAATGTATGGGATTCGTATTCGGTATTTAGCATGAATCCTTATTATAGTTTTGAGCGCGACAATTGGAATGTACGCCTCGGTGTAAAAACCTCCTTTTCGTTTATTCATGGCCGTCCGTTTAGCCCATCGCCTGATATTTTTGCTGAATGGAAAGCTATCCCAACTTGGCTTGCCTTCTATGGCGGTGTAGGTGGCGGTTATAAGGTAAATACACTTGATTTGAGCATGACCGAAAATCGATTTTTATTTTCAGACCTCCGTATACAAGACACTTACACTCCTGTAAATGCCTATTTTGGAATAAAAATAAAACCAGTTTATAATTTATTATTGGACGCATACATAAGCTATAAATACATTGACAATCAATACTTTTTTATAAATAAAGATTATGCAACTACAGCTTTTGCACCTTCAAATCCCGAAGAAAGAACCATTTACACCAACAGATTTAATGTAATATATAGTAGCGCCTCGCTTGTAAATATTGGTTTTAGAGCTAATTACAACATACGCAATAGTTTAAACGTTCAGCTTAAAGGTGTTTATAATGGTTGGAAAACATTTGATATAACTGAAGCATGGCAAAAACCAAAATTCGAAGCTGACCTAACAAGTGAAGTGCGTGTTTCGCGCAACCTTAATTTAAATGGAAGTATTTTTTTGAAAGGAGCGCGTCATGCTAAATTAGGCGATTTTGTTATGAACATGAAACCAGTAACCGATGTCAATATTGGCGCATCGTACTCCTACTTAAATTGGTTCACGCTGTTTGGAAAAGTAAACAACCTTTTAAATTCACATTACGAAGAGTTTTATGGTTACGAAGTGCAGGGCTTAAATGTAATGGTTGGTGCCGCATTTTCGTTTTAAAAAAGCTTCAATTGTTCTGACTCCTTTCAAAAATAATTAAAATCATGTTGCACAACATAAATTTTTATGTTGTGCAACTTTATTTTCTAATCTATCTTTGCACCAAAATCAGCATAGTTCAGCATAGTGAATTAAATCAATCAAGTCAATCACATGGAATATATAAATCAACAAAATAGGATACGATACTGCCAAACGCTTGATTTAAAGAACGATGACCATCTAATTGAGGAATACAAATATTGGCATAAATCCGAAAACATTTGGCCTGAAATCCCAAGAGGCATACGCGAAGTTGGGATTTTGGATATGGAGATTTATATTTTTGGTAATCGCTTGTTTATGATAATTGAAACAGCGGCTGATTTTGATTGGGATGCATCGTTTGCAGATTTGGCTGACAAAGAGCGACAAAAAGAATGGGAAGCCTTTGTTTCCAAATTTCAAGTATCGGCCGAGGATGCTAGTTCAAGCGATAAGTGGCAATTGATGGAACGAATTTTTAAATTGTAAAACAATAAAAATCTACGAATAATGTCAAAACACAAAATTGTAAGTAAAGAGAATGCATTGCCCTTTATGTTGGTAACTGCTTTGTTTTTTTTATGGGCTATGCCAAATAACCTGAATGATATTCTCATTCCACAGTTTATGAAATCGTTTGAACTGAGTCGTTTTCAGGCTGGTTTGGTTCAATCAGCGTTTTACTTGGGCTATTTTTTAATGGCGTTGCCGGCAGCTTTGGTAATGGATAAATACAATTACAAAACAGGAATCATAACTGGATTATTACTTTTTGCTGCTGGTGCATTTACATTTTATCCGGCAGCTGTAATCGGAAAGTTTGAGTTCTTTTTAATGGCGCTTTTCATTATTGCCAGTGGTTTAGCTTTTCTCGAAACGGGAGCTAACTCATTCATTTCCGTATTGGGTGACCCAGACACTTCGGCACAACGTTTAAATTTTTCGCAGGCATTTAACCCGCTTGGAGCTATGGCAGGTGCACTTATTGGTAGTCAGTTTATTTTTTCGGGGGTAGAACATTCCGATGCTCAGGTAGAAGCCATGAAAGCCACAGGCACTTACAATGATTATTTGCATACCGAAATTATGCGTGTCATTCCACCATACATGGTTATTGGCGTAGTCATTCTGATATGGGCATTTTTAATTTGGCGCGTGAAATTTCCTGCCGAAACGGATAATCCAGTGAAAAGTAATGATAAAAAAGAAGATGGACACGGCCATTTTTCAAAATTGTTTAAATATCCACATTTTATTAAAGGTATAATTGCACAGTTTTTCTATGTTGGAGCACAAGTTGGCACATGGAGTTTTTTAATTCAATATGTAAAAGATTTTCTACAAAAACCTGAAAAAGAAGCGGGTGTATATTTAGTGTATACATTGTTAGCTTTCGGAATTGGTCGTTTTGTATCAACAGCATTGATGCGCAAATTCGAGCCAAACAAATTGATGGGCGTTTTTAGTATTATCAATATTGTGTTAACAGGAATTGCAATCTTATATCCAGGATTCTTCGGCGTTTGGGCTTTGGTAATTTCCAGTTTCTTTATGTCGTGCATGTTCCCGACTATTTTTGCCTTAGGTGTTAAAGGTTTAGGACCAAACACCAAAATTGGCGGATCGATGATTATTATGGCAATTATTGGAGGAGCAATCTGGACACCGCTAATGGGTTATATTTCGGATGTTACACATAGTATGGCGTATGCAATGATTATTCCTGTTGTAAGTTATATTTATTTGGTTTATTATTCGTATGTTGGTTCCAAACCATCAGGTCCACTTTACGATGGAAATGAGTATAAAGCAGTGGCATCACATTGATAAACAAATAATTTGCAATTATTCAAATGAAAGTAAATTTCAACCATTCCAGTACAAAAATTAAAACCCTGATAGATGCTTTAAATTTATCAATTATGCAGGGTAAACTGAAAGTGGGAGATAATTTAATGTCGATTAACGAAGCTAGTGCTTTTTATAAAGTATCACGCGATACTGTATTCAAAGCTTACTCTGAATTAAAACGTACGGGAGTTATTGATTCGACTCCTCAAAAGGGTTATTTTGTAAAGGATGAAGTAAATAGAGTGTTGCTTTTGCTCGATACCTATTCGCCATTTAAAAAAGATTTGTACCATCGGTTTGTCGAAAACTTACCGGAAAATTACAAAGTTGACTTGATTTTTCATCAGTACAACGAAAACCTGTTCGAAACTATTTTGCAGGAAAGTATTGGAAAGTACAGCATGTATCTGGTGATGAATTTTTCGAACGATAAACTATCGGAAACATTAAAAACAATACCTGCCGGCAAATTATTGTTGCTTGATTTTGGAAATTTTGAAAAATCCGAGTTTTCCTATATTTTTCAGGATTTTAATCAGGCATTATACGATAGTTTGAAAGAAGGAATTGATGCGATAAGGAAGTACCGTAAATTGGTGTATGTTTTTCCGGAAGATTTACGCCACCCGGCTTCTTCTATCGAATATTTCAAGCAGTTTTGTACCGACTTTGGATTTGAATATGCTTTAATCCGTAAAAATTCGGAATGGAAAGGAGTTGAAAGTGGTTGTTTGTATTTATGCATTACCACCGAAGACATGGTGAAAATTGTGAAAGATGCAGATAAAAATGGCTATAAATCGGGCAGGGAAATTGGCTTAATTGCGTATAACGATGACCCTGTTCTGGAAATAATTAAGAATGGAATTTCATCAATCAGTATCGATTTTGGATTGATGGGCGAAAAGGCTGCGGGTTTTGTAAAGTCAAAAGCAGTTATTCAAGAATATTTACCAACAAAATTGATAATAAGAGGTTCGATTTAAAGCCCCCTAAATCCCCCAAAAGGGGGACTTTTTAGTTAGAATTTTATATATATTTTTTAAAAACATATCAGCACAGCTCAGCATAGAATAACAAAATAAATAATAAAAACCAGGTTTCTTAAAGTCCCCTTTCGGGGGATTTAGGGGGCACTAAATTTAGAATAGCATGAAAGCAGGTTCAATTGCAGGCGAAACAGTATCGACTGCTCAGATTCGTAAAGAAAAAACAGGTCGTCTGCAAGGCGACAATCCAAAAATTGGTATTCGCCCAACCATTGATGCCCGTCAGGGTGGTGTGCGTGAGTCATTAGAAAACCAGACCATGAATATGGCCGTTAATTTGGCCAATTTCCTGAGTGAAAATTTAAAATACAGCGATGGTTCGGCTGTAGAATGTGTTATTGCCGATACAACTATTGGTCGTGTAGACGAAGCAGCCGCTTGTGCCGAAAAGTTCAAAAAAGAAGGCGTAAGTGTAACTATAACTGTTACTCCATGCTGGTGTTATGGTAGCGAAACCATTGATGTAGATCCACATACCATCAAAGCAGTTTGGGGATTCAACGGTACCGAACGTCCGGGAGCAGTTTATTTAGCTGCAGCTTTGGCTGGTCACAATCAAAAAGGTTTACCTGCATTTGGTATTTATGGTCGCGATGTATTGGATAGTACCGATACTTCAATTCCAGCCGATGTTCAAGAGAAATTATTGCGTTTTGCAAAAGCAGGAATTGCCGCAGCGACATTGAAAGGAAAATCGTATTTGTCAATTGGGTCCGTATCAATGGGAATTGCTGGTTCAATTGTAGATGCTGATTTTTTCCAAACTTATCTCGGTATGCGTAACGAGTACGTAGATATGAGCGAAATTCTTCGTCGTGAAAAATTGGGAATTTACGATCCTATTGAGTTTGAAAAAGCAATGGCTTGGACTGTAAAAAATTGCAAAGCTAACGAAGGGCCAAACACAAATCCTCCTCATACAACCAAATCGCGAGAAGTGTTAGATCAAGAATGGGAATTTGTAGTGAAAATGACATTGATTATCCGCGATTTAATGATAGGTAACCCACGTTTACGTGAACTTGGTTATGGTGAAGAAGCGTTGGGTCACAATGCAATAGCTTCAGGTTTCCAAGGTCAACGTCAGTGGACTGATTTTATGCCAAATGGAGATTTTTCGGAAGCAATCCTGAATACTTCATTCGACTGGAATGGTATTCGTGAAGCATTTGTAGTGGCTACCGAAAATGATGCGTTGAATGGTGTGGCCATGTTATTTGGAAAACTATTGACTAATACTGCTCAGGTTTTTGCCGATGTTCGTACGTATTGGAGCCCTGAGGCTGTTGAGCGCGTAACAGGTCATAAATTGGAAGGATTGGCTGCAAACGGTTTGATTCACTTAATTAACTCTGGTTCAGCTTCGTTGGATGGTGCAGGACAGCAAACTGAAAATGGCCAACCAGTAATGAAACCATTTTGGGAAATTACCGATGAAGAAGTTCAGAAAACATTAGATGCAACCACTTGGTATCCTGCCGAAGGAGAGTATTTCCGTGGTGGTGGTTTCTCATCAAACTTCCTTTCAAAAGGAGGAATGCCGGTTACAATGGCACGTGTTAATTTAGTAAAAGGTTTAGGACCAGTATTGCAATTGGCCGAAGGTTGGACGGTAGATATTCCTGCCGATGTACATAAGATTTTAAATGAACGTACCAGCCAAACTTGGCCAACAACTTGGTTTGCACCACGTTTAACTGGCGAAGGTAATTTTGCTGATGTGTATTCTGTAATGAATAATTGGGGTGCAAATCATGGCGCATTCAGTTACGGACATATAGGTGCTGATTTAATTACCTTGGCTTCGATACTTCGCATACCTGTTTGTATGCATAATGTGGATGAATCGAAAGTTTTCCGTCCTAGTGCATGGGCAGCTTACGGCATGGACAAAGAAGGAGCTGATTATCGTGCTTGTCAAACTTATGGACCTATTTATAAATAGATAAATGAGTAAAAGAACAAAGAGTAAAGATTTTTAGATAAAAAAACTACCCCTAATCCCGTTAAATAAATTCTGTTTTACCGCAACTTTTACAGAATTTTGCAATAACCCATTTTCGGGATTAGGGGTTTATCAAAAAACGAAGCTATAAAGTCAATAAATACAATTAAGGTTGCTGCAAATACCTATATCTTTGCAGCAACTTTAAAAGTGTACAAATGAAAAACAAATCTTTCTTAGCATTCGACCTTGGAGCAACCAGTGGTCGTTCCATTCTTGGAAGCCTCGAAAATGGCCGCCTTCAGATGAAGGAGTTAACCCGTTTTCCAAACCAAATACTTCAAATAGGCAACCATTTTCACTGGAACATTTATTCGTTATTCGAGCATTTAAAAGCCGGATTGGTAGCAGCCAAAGCCGAAGGTGTCGAAATTACGTCTATCGGAATTGACACATGGGGAGTTGATTTTGCACTTATTGCCGAAGATGGTTCAATTCTTGGCGCTCCTTATGCTTACCGCGACCCACATACGGTTGGTGCTCCCGAAAAATATTTCGAATTAGTTTCCCGCGAAAAAGTGTATGACCTAACCGGAATTCAGGTAATGAATTTCAATAGTTTGTACCAACTTTTTGCATTAACCCAGGCCAACAATTCCTTACTGAAAGCCACAAAAGAAATTTTATTTATGCCGGATGCATTAGCTTACATGCTTACCGGAAATAAAGTGGTTGAATATACTATTGCATCTACTTCGCAGATATTAAACCCACGCACCAAAAAATTTGAAGCTGAATTGCTCGAAAAAGCTGGCGTTTCACCTACTATTCTAGGCGAAATTGTTATGCCAGGTCATGCTATCGGAACACTTAAAGATGATTTGGCCGAAGAAAGTGAATTAGGTAAAGTGAAAGTGGTGGCAGTTGCCGGACACGATACAGGTGCCGCAGTGGCAGCTGTACCAGCTTCGAACGAGAATTTTGCTTATCTTAGCTCCGGTACATGGTCGCTAATGGGTATAGAAGTGAAAGATGCAATTATTAATGCAGAAACTTCGACATTGAACTTTACAAATGAAGGTGGTGTAGAAGGAACTACTCGTTTTTTAAAAAACATTACCGGCATGTGGTTGCTCGAACAATGTTTGAAAGAATGGAAAAAAGAAGGAATCACCTATGCTTACGAAAAATTAGTGCAAATGGCTGATACCGTTCCTGCATTTCAATCGATGGTGGATACCGATCACGCTTCGTTTGCAAATCCGACAAGTATGACAAAAGCAATTGTTGATTATTGTAATGCTACCGGACAAACAGCTCCTGCAAGTCATGCCGAATTTGTTCGTTGTATTTTCGAAAGTCTTTCGTTAAAATACAAATATGTGTTAGGTTTGTTGAAAGATTTAGCGCCATTTCCAATTGATAAGCTGCATGTAATTGGTGGCGGTTCAAAAAATCCGTTGTTAAATCAATGGACAGCCAATTCAATCGGTATTCCTGTTATTGCCGGACCATCAGAAGCAACTGCTATTGGTAATATTATGATTCAGGCAAAAGCCGCAGG
>CAIWIS010000589.1 GCA_903912795.1 uncultured Bacteroidales bacterium | reverse complement strand
CTAAAGTCACTTTGTCAAGAATATATCCTTGAATCTTTCTCTGCCCATGCGCTAACATACTTACTGCTATTAAAACAGTTATCAATAAAAACCTATAATTCATCATGTCGTGAAATTTACTTTAAAAGTATGTATTTTCTGAATTCAGTCAGAATGAAAGTCATTAATTTTTAATTTCTTTTCAGTCGACAAGCCGCAAACGTGGCAGTTTCTTAGTTTTTTCAGTCGTTATGGTCATAATATGAAATCAAAAGTCGTTTTCGTGTCTTTTTCTTCCATAAAAATCTGCGATGAATTGTCCGCCAAGCAAAGTCAGCAAGTGAGAGCAAAGTCTCCGATTTTCAACTCAGGTTATTCAGGTTGAGGAAGCGGACAGTTCGTCAAAGATTTTTCAACCAAAACAAAGTCGTGTTTTTTTTTACTGCTACTGCCTCTAACACCAAAATATGTACTACACTATACATACATCCGCATTAGTTTACCAATTTTATTTCACATACCCGCCCTATTTGCAGCTATGTGCATCTGTTTGTTTTTTCTGCCCCGCAAATATAAACATTATTTTTACAATTTTAGGGGATTTGTAAAAGTATTTAGTAGAGGTGTTTGTGTGTTTTTACGGTGTATAAAACCCTACCTGTGCAGCTTCTATAGGACAATTGCTGCAGGGCATTGGCGGATTTATTAAAAAACATCCTCTATCCTGTCATTTATATAGGTTCAGCTCTCTAAAACATTCGAAATCCTATCTTTTACATGGGTTCAATGCTCTAAAAGATCCGAAATCCTATCTTTTACATGGGTTTAACGCTATAAAACATCCGAAATCCTATCTTTTATACAGGTTTAACCCTGTAAAACATGCGATGGCGAATGTAAAAGATAGGAGAGTGGATGTTTAGGTGTGTCTTGTCCTAAATTAGTTTATCTTTGTTCAAAGATAATAAATTGCCTCCTGGTTTAGCTGGAGGTTCAGAAGAAAAAAATTGGATGAGTTGGCTTTAGCCAAAATCTACATATTATAATTGTTTGGCTAAAGCCCAATTCAATTTATATTCTTAAAAAAATGGCCTTAAGGCCAATCCAATTCATAATTATGTTTAATGGGCTCCCGCCATGCGGGATAATAGGCGGATTGGTTTAGGCGCTCACTTTTCGATATTGCGTGAATTTATCCACTTCATCGTCGATAATTTCTAACGCTAATTTCATTTTTTGCTGGCGTGAGGCGAGGTTTTGGTCAACGCGGCGTTTGATATCTTCGAGGTTGTAGAGTGTTACGTTGGGCATTTCGGCTACACGTTCGTCCACATCGCGGGGGAAGGCGAGGTCGAGAATCAGGATTTTTTGATTGGAAGAAATATGTTCGGGACGGACGATGGCGTGTGGTGCCGAAGTGGCTGTAATCAACACGTCGGTATATTCCATAAAGGATTTCATTTCGTCGAAACGGAACGCGCGACAGTCGTAACGGGCTGCCATATCCTGTGCTTTTTCGAAATAACGATTGCCCAGAAAAATGGACATCGCGCCTTTTGCCTGAAGGAATTTGATAATATCTTCGTTCAGTTTATTGATGCCGAGCATGGTTATGAGAGCGTTTTTCAGAGGGATTTGCTCCTGAATCAGGCACTCAATCACCGCCTGACTGTGCGAAATAGCGCCTTGCGAGATGGCCGATTCGGTACGCACCCGCTTGCCAACACTCAAGGCTGTTTGAAACAGTTTATGAAGCGAGCCGGACAGTTTGTATTTGGCAGCTGACTCCTGATAGCAATTTTTAACCTGACCCTGAATAGCACACTCACCCACCAGCGAAGAGTCCAAACCCGAAACTACGCTAAAAAGGTGATGTGCTATATGCTCAGGAACAGTGCCATCGCCCCAATACAACTCAATGCGGTCGCAGGTTTGCAACAACACATGAGGCGTGTTTTCGGGCAGGCGAAGTTCGTTGAAAAACTGCTCTCGCTCGGCCAACGAGCTATTAGTCTGGCTTTTGGATATGTAGTGTACCATTATTTACTAATTCTGTAATTTGATTTCGAATGTAAACAGCTTGATAAGCATCGCGGGCATTGGTGCCGACCGAAATCGTAACGTTGTCTTCTTTGTGAATGGCCGGCGACACAAAATCGCACAACATGGGCGCATCG
>CAIWIS010000588.1 GCA_903912795.1 uncultured Bacteroidales bacterium | reverse complement strand
CCATTTCAGCAATTTGTTCCGATTCAATTTTGAATGAATGCTTCAAGCTATTACGCTGAGCTTCGGGCATTTGTAAAATACTCAAGCAAAAGGAATATTTGTCGGAATTACATAATGCATTATTATTTATAAATGCCGAAAGTAGATTTTTCTCGGTAACTGTAAATAACTCCGATACAGCACTATACTGCGAGTCGAACGGCAAAAACCAATTCGAAATATTATTAAAAAACGGAAAACTCTTAAGCATCGCAAATGTACCCATATACACATCGGCACCTTGCATTTGTAATTCAGTAAGTTCTTGCAATTTATCTTGAACTCCACTCTTTTCGAGTAATTCTTGCCATTCAGGATTACTCTCCTCCCACTCATCCGACTTTAATAAACTATCAGCCTCCATTTTGTCCTTCAGCAAGGGGCTAACTTTCATAATCTCCGGTAAAATTTCCTCGCGTAGCTTTTTGGTAATGGTATCTGTTTCAACGGTTCCAATAATCTGTACTATTATATTTCGGAAATTGATAGATGTATGATTATCATCGGCCAAAAGAATTAGCCTGTTTCTTATTTGAGGAAAATATGGAATAAACCTATTGTAACGGGCTAAAATAAAACACAAGCCTACCAAACTTCGTTGTTTTATTTCAACATCAGTATGGTCGCAACCATCCAACAATAATTGCAACTTATCTTCATCGAACATGCGCCACAAATTTAACGTAAGCGCAGTTATAGCTAAGTTTTTTTCTAGTCGACCCGTGTATTCAACCGAAATTATTGATTTAAAAAAACGAGTTTGATCCGAATTGTATGTAGTAGTGAGCCAAAAAATTGAAAAAACATCATACAATAATTGTTCATAGTTTTTCCTGCTGTTTATATCAGAGGCATGTTCTTGTTGTTGCGTATGGAAGTATTGTAACGAGTCATTTAACCCACTCACAGTTTGAAAATGAAGCCTATAAGGAAAAAATCTTTTTTGTAGATATTCAAAGTTTGAGGAGTTTCGAAATAATAATTCTTCGCGTAATTCATTCATCAAAATAAATAAGCGAGCAACTATTTTATTGTAAACAATTTTACGTTGTGGATCATCAATTCCTTTAATAAAATAGTCTAATAAAAATCGATAATTCTGCTGCAATTCATCATAAGTATCCGTAAACGAACCTTGTTGAAGTTCATCAATTAGCAAGCGACCTTTTACGAACGCATTTTTAATTTTACCATCGCTAATCAACGAAAGTACTGATTTAAAATTAGCATGTATCTGTTCGGGAGTCATTGGTTGATGTGGTGATATGATGATGTGGTGATATGGTGATTGTTGCTTAAAGCTTACTGCTTGCTGCTTACCGCTTGCTGCTTACCGCTTGCTGCTTACCGCTTCTCTTACCCCAATCTACTAATTTTCAACAATCTATCATCGTCAATAATTTTCAGCTTACGACCATCCATGGCAATAATATGTTCGTTTACAAACTGCGAAAGCGTACGAATGGCGTTTGAGGTAGTCATATTCGATAGGTTAGCTAAATCTTCGCGTGAGAGATAAATATTAATTGTAGCTCCATCTTCTTCCAAGCCATAATTCTTTTTTAGAATCAATAAAGCTTCGGCCAAACGGCCACGTATATGTTTTTGAGTAAGATTAACGGTTCGAGCATCCGAGGCACCAAGATCGGTTGCCAACTCTTCTAAAAACCGAAAACAAAGTGCATTGTTGTGACGTAAAATTGAGATAAATATATCTTTTTTTATCAAATAAACTATTGATGCTTCAAATGCCGCAACGGTTGTATTATACAACTCATTAGCAATCATGGCACGATAACTAAAATTTTCTCCAGGTTTGAGCATCCGAATAATTTGAGTTCGGCTACCAACACCATCTTTGTAAACCTTTACTTTGCCCGATTCCAAAATCATCATGTGTGTAGGCACATCACCTTCACAAGCTATAATTTCGCCTTTTTTGAAGCTTTGAATAGAGTGGTTATTACGTAAATACTGTCGTTCGTCGGGAGTAAGAACATCCCAAAAATTCAATAATTCATCAATTGGTTTATACTCAATTGTACTTCTTCTAGCCATTGTTTCCTATAAAAATATGTTCGACAACACTGTTTTAAATCACAAATTTACACATTTTTGTTGAAATACAATATTTTGACATAAAAAAAAGATAAATAAAATCAAAACAATTACTTTTTTAGGAATAACACGAGGAAAAAAAGTTGAGGTTTTAATACGTTTTAAAATAATTAAATTCATCGTTACAAACATTTAAAGCTTCGAAAGTGTTGAATAGGATGAATGAATTAAATGCAGTTCAAAATGATTCAAGAAATTATAGTTTATGTTATTTTACTCCTTGTGATTGTATATTCCATTTATACAGTTATCAAAAAGGTAAGCACAAAACCTACTTCGGTTTGTGAAGACTGTACTGGTTGTGGCATTAAACACGAAATGATTAAAAAAGGAAAAAGTACCACTCATGATTGCTCTTTCGAGCCAATTAGCAAAAAATCAGATTCCAAAATTTGAAACTATTGATTTTTTAGTTAATTCTTAAAAAAACAAACTACTCCATTTATTATTTACTCAACAACTCCTTATTGTAAATTTGAATTAGTTTCATTTTTACTTTAAAAAAACTACAACTAATTTATACACCCACACTTAGCTTTTTTTCATACCAAATACTTATTGTATTAAATACAATATCAACAAACAACTTATTGTAATTATTACAGTATTCAAATGATTGATAATGTGTTTTATAACATATATATTTATCATTGTTGCACAGAATAAATAATGTATTTTTGCATCGAAATAATTAAAATAAAACATTTAGAACAGTTCATTTGCAGCATAATTAATGTCAAACGAAAACATATATAATCCTCATGTATCTGTAGACTGTGTAGTTTTTGGCTTCGATGGCGAAAAACTTAAAGTGCTTTTGATTGAACGAAGCATTACTGAGCAAAACGAATTATACAACGACAAGAAACTGCCAGGAAGCATTATATTGAATGACGAAGATTTGGATGATGCTGCTTCGCGTGTTTTGACTGAACTCACAGGCCTTAAAAACATTTATTTAAGTCAGTTCCGAAGTTTTGGAGGGCCAGAACGAACCAAAAACCCACGAGACATTTTATGGTTGGAAAACACGATGCAGCTAAAAATTGGACGAATAGTAACGGTTGCTTACGTGGCTTTAATAAAGATTGATAGGAAGATTCAAGTCAAATCGGACAACACACAGGCTAATTGGTACGATTTAAAAGAACTGACAGATATGTATTTAGCATTTGACCACGCCGAAATCATTAAAAAAGGATTAGACTTCATTCGTCACAACTTGGATATAGAGCCTCATTTACTTTTTGAGCTATTGCCACGCAAATTCACTATCTCACAGTTGCGAATATTATACGATACAGTCCATCAAACAAATTCGGATGTGCGAAATTTTCAGAAAAAAGTGGCACAATGGCCATACATTATAGCGTTGGACGAATTGGAGGAAGGTGTTCCGCACCGAGCAGCACGACTTTATAAGTATAAGAAGTAATGCCCCCTAAATCCCCCACAAGGATTAGCCCCCTTAATCCCCCTAAATGGGGACTTTAAAATTAGTTTTGATTATATAAAAAAGATATATAAAAAATGAATAAAGAAATGAAAATGTCGGATAATAGTAACTTCAACTCCCCCTTCAGGGGGTCGGGGGGCATACTTCTAGGTTATGATTTAGGTAGTTCGTCGGTAAAGGCGAGTTTGGTAAATGCCACCACAGGCGAATGTGTTTCGTCGGCATTTTTCCCAAAAAAAGAAATGGAGATAATCTCGGTGAAAGCCGGCTGGGCTGAACAAAACCCCGAAATATGGTGGAAAAATCTGAAACTGGCTACACAAGTTGTGTTGGAAGAATCGGGTGTGAATGCTTCGGACATTAAAGCCATTGGTATTTCGTATCAAATGCACGGGTTAGTGTTGGTGGACGAAAATCAACAAGCTATCCGCAATTCCATTATCTGGTGCGACAGTCGAGCAGTGCCTTATGGCGAAAAAGCCATGAGCGAAATTGGCAGTGACATGTGTCTGTCGAACCTGTTGAACTCTCCGGGAAATTTTACCTTGTCGAAAATGGCATGGGTAAAAGAAAATGAACCTGAAAACTTTGCAAAAACAAAATATTACATGCTTCCGGGCGATTATTTGGCCATGCGCATGACAGGTGACGCTTGTACAACAGCATCCGGATTATCCGAAGGAATTGCCTGGGATTTCAAAGCCGAAGCACCTGCTCAATTTCTTTTCGATTATTTTGGATTTGATACAACCCTTATTCCTGAAATTGTTCCAACTTTCGGACAACAAGGAAACCTAAAAGCTGATATTGCCGCTGAACTTGGCTTGGCTGCCGGAACTCCGGTTACCTATCGTGCCGGCGACCAACCAAATAATGCTTTGTCATTAAATGTATTGAATCCGGGCGAAATTGCAGCAACAGGTGGTACTTCGGGCGTGGTTTACGGTGTAAACAGCGATTCGAAATACGATCCACAAAGTCGTGTAAACTCATTTGCACACGTTAATCATACCAAAGAAGCTACCCGCGTTGGCGTAT
>CAIWIS010000587.1 GCA_903912795.1 uncultured Bacteroidales bacterium | reverse complement strand
GGCAAGTTAATAAATACAATAAACCTCTGATCCCCGTCGTCCCGGATGTTTCTTCATTAAAAGATCAAAAGGTAGGTCCCCGTCCAACCGTCCAACCGGATTTAATTTATTCAAGAACAAATAAAAGGTGGCGCGTCAGGTAGGAACCATCGGTCACGACCAACGGGAGTAATTTTGGAATCCCACCTTTTAATTACTATTAGGATTTTCAATCCCGATGCTCGGGACAGGTCCACTATAAATATATAAAAGAAATATTTATCTTTGTGCTGGATATAATTATTGAGAGTGTTTTGGACTAAAAATCCTGATAATACATAAAGCAGGATTGCAAATCCTGCTTGGCAGTGCGCAAATGCCTATATCCGGTGAGACGGGGTAAATCGCAATTGGCAATTAATACCTTTGACTTCGACCTATGGTATGACTACCTCAACGCAAAGCTGTACATAAACCGTAAATGGCAATATGTATCGCTCTACTAAACCATGCTAAAATCCTCACTGCATTTACTTTACAGTTATAGTTTTCAGCTCGTTATTTGCATTAAACACCGGGAAATACATTAGTTCCACTTTGGCAGGGTTTAATGTAAATAGGCCGGTGAAACGTGGAATAAGGTTTATTTCATAGTTATAAATACCTTTGGTGAGTTTCTGGCAATAAATAATTGTCTCGTTTTTAAAATGTTCGCGGTATTCATTCCATTTATATCCGTCCGATTTACTGCTGTACGAACATCCACCTGGAATGGGGATTTTAATCATTACATAGTTGGCATCTTTTTTCACTTCAACGGTAGCTAATAGCTTCACTGACTTACCTGCTTCGAGCACATTCGTTTTGTTTTCGAACTGTGTAGTAATTATAAAGTTATCCGATTTGGGAAGCGGTTTTTTATTCCATTCGCGCTGATAAGTTGTAAGATATACAGCATCGAATCCTTTTTTCGAAATACTGATTTTGGCATCTGGAGTAAGCGAAAGTTGAAATGGGAACTTAGTAACTGTTTGATTCACATCACCACTGATAACTAATTCTGCTTTTTCCCATTTTGTTTTATTTTTCATAATATCGGGTAAAACTGTTTGTAGAATCTGAGCTGTTTCGTAGGTATTCCACCATCCACAGTCCTTTTTGGATTCGAGCAAATAGCGTCTGATTTGAGCCAATACACTATCTGGTTTATTTTGGGTACGTAAAATACGATAGGCAATCAGTGTATTTTGTAGATTAGGACTCATTAAAAAATTATATTCATTTTTGTCGGCAAAATACACATTGCCAAAAAGGGTAGTTGCACGTATTTCGTTCAGCAAACTACTATTGTATTTTAAGCCACATCGTTGTTTGAGCTCAATGAGTTGTAATCGTTGGTTTACAGTTAGGTTTTTCAAGGTATCCATTGCAGTAATGTAAGCCCCATAATCGATAACGCACTCGAAAGTTTTAAGCATGCGGAGCATTGCCAAATTTGTTGCAACTGCTGGTGTTGTTCTCCTTTCGAGTTCCGATACGCAGTTCATAGCTAGCTTTGTTTTGTCAATATCCACAGTAAATCCCTGCAAGCTAGCCTGCATAAGTGCATCCATAATATGCGCACTAAACTCATAATGTACGTCGCTTCCAGGCCACCAACCCCAAAGTCCTTGTTCGTTACGGTTTTTAAGCAATTGCTTTATAAGTCTATTAATTTCAGCATCATGCTTAAGTTTTTCGTTTTTATATTTCAAAATGGTACGATCCGATAACATAGCTATGAGTTTTGAGGCCATTTGCTCGTTGCAGTTATATTGATATCCCATTAAATATCCAGCCTCTTTTGCCATTATATCCAAGTAATTGGCATCGGCATATAACGTTACCTTTCCTTTTGAAGCATCAAATTGAGGTTGAATTGTACTATCCTTATCCAAAACATAAAACGCACCTTTTGTCTCTTCGAGTCCTATGGGAAAAACTGGCACTGTACGTTTCTCACCATCAAAATAGCCATCCTCTTTACGTAAGGTATATTGCATTACCAACGAATCGGCAGGCACACGCAATGCTATTGTATCGACCAATGCATTGGGACAGGATTTTATAGCTAACTCTGTTTTTTTACCATTTATCGCGTACTGCCTACTTACTTTTACAGTATCGGGCAGGTAATTCAGGGTTTTTCCAATTATATTACAACTATCGCCCGCAGTAAGAAACACTGGAACTGCCAATTGTGCCATAAGCGGTTTGTAGGATTTTATACTTCCGCTGGTTTGTCCACTTTGTTTTTTGCCATTCATAGCCAAAACGTAAGTTTGCCAATTGGTAACATCGTCGGGGAAAGTAACTTCAAAACGCGCTTTGCCTTGAGCATCGGTGGTGAGGCGCGGCTGCCAATAGGCATAATCCGAAAAGTTTGAACGCATGGTATTGGCTTTGGATGCAGCCTCCATAAATCCGGTATCATAGCTTGCTCCTTTGTTGTTTTTAGCCAAAGCTGTGCGCAGAGTATTGCCCTTGCTGGTAATCACTATCACACCATTAGCAGCCTGAGCACCATAAATTGCTGTTGCATTTTCATCTTTCAGTACTTCCAACGATTCAATTAGTGCAGAGTCGAGTTGACTCATATCGCCCGTATAAACCATTCCGTCGATAACAATAACCGGAGCATTGGCACCGCTTTTCATGGAACTAATTCCCCTGATAGTAAACTGATTGTTTTTACTCGCCGACACACCTGCCACTCTACCTTGTAAAGCATTCGAAACTGTTGAAACAGCCCCAACTACAGTTGATTTTCGTTGAACACCATATCCCACTACCACTACTTCTTCCAATGCAAATGAGTTTGGTTTTAATCCTACATTTATATTTGGTTCAGTACTCAAATCTATGGTTTTGGGTTCATATCCGATATACATTATTCTAAGCAGGTACTTTCCAAAAGGAACTTTTAGTTTGAAATTCCCATTCATATCAGTTATTGTACCCAAATTTGTTCCATCAACCATTACATTTGCACCAATTATGTCTTCATTTAATTCATCATAAACATGCCCACTAACAATATCTCCTTCGCCTGTATAAGGATAAACTTGCAAGTAATTATCGTGAATTATACTTTGTTGTTGATGCGTACTTGTACCTGAAATTTTCTTTTCGTATACAAAATTAGCAATCAACTCTTTAATGGTTAACGACATCTGATTTTTCAACAATTCATCGGGCTGATTAATGGTTACAAAGGTTTTTCCATTTGCCTTAACTTCAATGTATTCGGACACAAAATGCGAAGTGCCGGGATACATAAATATAAGTTTATAAAACCCAGGATTAAGTCCGTTTATTGTTCGGGCATTGCCTCCGTAAACATGCAAAAAAGTGTTTGAATCATGACGCATAAGCACCACATTGAGCGGCTTATTGGTTTTCAGGTTTTTATTTTCGGCTAATGTAAATTGCAATACGCTTCTACCATTGGTTTCGGCATTATAATAAAAACGGTTGCGCATATTGTTTTCATAATCCACATTATCCTGAATACGTTTAAAATTATAAAAAGCTATGGACGTCAGTACCGAATCACTTAAGTTTTTTAGATAGTCGCCTGTGTATAAGGTACGCTTAATTGGTAAAAGCTCATCTTTCTTTTCTCTCATTTTCACCAATTTAGGAGCAATTTCGTATTCAAAATTCGATTCATGGTCAAAACTGACTCTGTAATCATCGGCAATACCAGACTTTAAACTGCCAGATACTGGCCCTGCATAAGAAGTTGAATAACTTCCGTTCGAACTTAATGATTGAAACACATCATTATCCTGTAAAAATGCATAAGCATTATTAAAATTATTTCGATACGGAAAAATGTATTTTTTCAGATTTTGTTGTTCAAATGCTGTAAGTGTCGAAGGTATCTTTTCTATCCAAACAGTTTTCTTTTTAACATTTTCAGGTATGCTTAAAATGGTTTTTGTTCCTTCATCGAAATTCATTTTTGTCAGAAAGATGCTTTTATTTTGCAAACGCAATTGAATTTGATGCATACCAGCACCCACCGCAAACGAATAAGGCTGCTTGTTTGTTGACCAACTAAAATAAACGGGTCGATTATCAATATAAATAACATGTATTGGCAGTACTTCGCCTTTGTCCGACACTACAAAAGGGGCAAATTGAGTTATCGCATCTTTGGTTTTGTACTTGAATGTATATATGCTATCGCCCGGATAAAGAAACTTATAATACTCAATGGAGTCAATTTCGGCCAGTGTTTTCCATGCTTGGTAATTCAGTATTTTAGTTGACTTTTCAACTTTGTCGTCGTTAATCCTGAAATTATTAATCAACTCTTTGGTAGGTCGTACTTTGTCGAACGACGGTAAAGTTGGTGGCTTGTATTTAAACTTTCGCGTAAGCGCATAAGCGGTAAGATCAACACCTTCAACGGGTTTACCGGCCTGATTAGTAACTGCTATTTCCATCGATGTTTTTTGCCCGGGATACACCAACGTAGGTTGCACTACGTTTACATTTAGTTCTTTTTCAACATAAGGTATATTGTAGGTTTCTTCCTTTACCTTGCCACCCCAGAGGTAACGCAACGAAATATAATGGTTTTGTTTCGAATTAGTAGCTCGCTTAAAGTTCAATTCGGTTCCTGAGCCACGGTAAATTTCAGTATTGTAACGGTAAATATTATATACTAAATTTAATTTGCGCGGATTACTTATTTCCACAAAAAGAGAATCGGCTACTCGTCGAGCATTGCATTGCACACCAGCCGATGCAGCATTAATGTTAAATAAATTCGATTCCTTTTGATAACGAACAACATAATTGCTGTAAAATGCATTTAGCGGGAACTTACATGGCGCAGTAACTGATCCAATAGTCGTTTGACTACCAAAATTATCGTTGGCCACAAGCATTCCTTGCTTGGTTTTTTCAGCTCCATTCTCAAAATACTTTAGCAAAACCGAATCGCCTACAGCCTTAAATTCGAAGTAATTGCTATTAAAAAAATAGTTTACAGAACGTGTTTGTTGATAGGACTTATTGTCCGAACTTAGCATACGAGCATTGATTTTGTATGCCACATCAATATGTCCAAAAACTGAATCGGGCAATTCAACTACGGTTTCGCCCGAAGGTTGCAGTTTTATTTTTTTACTCCACAATGTATCAGGAACAAAAGTATAATTATCGTATAATTTGTTTACTTTTTCGGTTGTAAGCGAAAGCTCCAAACGTGCATCTTGCACATTCAAATCATTATCGTCCACAGCTTTGGCATATATGCTATAAGGTTTTCCAGCATACTGTTTATCGCCATCAGTCCGAAGTTCCAAACGCACATTATTTAACTCATAAGCCTCGTACTTAAACGTCGACGACAAATAATCATCTCCATCATTTTCTTCGATTGTAACTGTATAAAATTTGTCTAATTTAAGTTCAAGCGAATCGTGCAAGTAAAAACTACATTCGTAAGCACCCGGATAATAAGGTTTTAGCACCTTGAGTTTGATGTTTTTAGTACCATTATTAAGCGTTACTACCACATCCTTTTTAAGTGCCATACCTTTTTTATTGATCAAATAAGCTTTGAGTTTTACCGTGTCGCCTGGCTGAAATATGGGTTTATTAAAAACCAAATATCCTTTATAATGCAGCGTACTAATATCATCGCGATAATACCAATCGTTAATTTTAGTTCCAATGCGTCTGAAATACCATTTAGTTTGATTTATAACTCCATACGCACGACCTCTTGCTAACGAAATAATTGCGTCGAAAGGCAGACTTACTACATAACTTATTGGCCGCCAAACATAGCGCAAAGGTACTGACCACATTGTTTTAGCATAAACCCGTCGTAAAAGTGGATTATTCCTATTGCGATTTAATTCATAGTAGCATTTTTCGCCATCAACAGTTACGAGCAATCTTCCTTTGAGGTTCGACTTGCGGTCAATATAACATCTCGTTTTTTTGTCGTAAGCCAAGGTTTTTAATCCCACTTTTACACGAGCATTTTCAATCACAGTTCCAGTTAAATCGTACACCCGAATGCACAAATCAGTATTATTATTCAACACTTTAACATCGAAACTAGGCACAAAAGTGTAAAACAATTCCTGTTTATTTCCGCGAGCAAAAGTTTTGATATAATGCCCTGATTCAAGTTTTTGGTGATTAATACTATCGGTTGGATACTCAAGCACTAATGTATGAAAATAGGTAGAATCAACTTCATACATCCCTTTACGATGAATTTTGGATGCTTCTTTATCGGTGAGTTTGTAAATATAGGTATTGTAACTTGATCGACGACTTTTAAGTAAATTTTGAGCAGGTAATAAAGTACTAATCAGTATAACGAGGGCAAGAAAGAACAAACTTCTCATTGGTTAACAGTTTAATTTATTATAATTACAACGAAATAAAGTATTAAAGGCTCAAAATTACATATTTATTTTAAATATTCAGTGCAATTTAAGCAAATATTCAAAAAGATCAGCAACTCAGTAATTATACCAACACTACAGAAGTAACAGGAAGAAAATAACTATTTTTACCAAATATCGGAATATTAAAAAGGCTGCCATTGAAAATTCCAATGACAGCCTTTTTAATGAGAAATCTTTATTTTTAAAAATTCAATGTAGCTCCAAGTGAAACCGCTTGTACTGCAGGGCCTTTTTGTGCTTGAAATAAACCGAAAGGCGAATATTTTGCGTACACACTCCATTTTCCATAACCTATTTGCGCCATATAATCGAGTGTTATAGGGGCAACATTTAAGCCTTTACTTTCCACGCGGTTTTCTTTATCACCATCAGGTTCGGTGAATTTAACTCGGTACGACGACGAAGTATTTACGCCACCTACAACTCCTGCCGACACAAAAAATGTATGTTTTGTTCCTAAGTTATGCTGAAACTCCAACATAACCGGCACCGTAAGACTAAATACTCGTAATCGACTAAAATCATAATTAACTCCAAGAGGTGCATCTTGAGCACTAACAACATTATTTGTTTCGACTAAATGTTTATTCATATCCAAATGATAATTGCGCCAATTTAAACCAAAGCCTGTAGTGATACCCAAATTATTACCAATAAGTGGAACAATTTTTTCGATTGGATTGAAGTAAAATTCGTTGGAAAGTTCCGACTTTAATGAAACTCCATCAATATTGTTGAGTACTAAGTTTGCATTTGAAATATTTGCAAATCCCCAACCCAAACCTGCCCAATGAGGTTCCATTTTAGCTTTTTTCTTCGATGGTTTATTTAAAAATGGCAAGTTAATACCCCATTCTTCCATAACTGTCCATTTCTCGAAACTCTTTTCGTCGCTAAAAACGCCTTCATAAACAGTTTTGAACTCGTTTTTATCTTTATCAATAATCTTAACTTTAATTTTCCCAACACTGTCTGTTATTTGTACAGTTTTGTCCTGATACGTAAATGTTGTATCGGTAAGTACTTCGTTTGATGCACTTGCATGTAGCAATCCAACAAGGAATGCAATAGTTGTAATAATAATTTTTTTCATATTCAATATTGTTTTTTGCTTCGCGTTATTAGAGCTTCGCCGTTAATTGCTTCGCGTTAGTTGGGCTTCGCCGTTTTTTGCTTCGCGTTAGTTGGGCCCTGCCTGCCGCAGGCAAGTTCGCCCGTTATTGTTTTATTAATTGTTATTTATTGTTTGTCTTCTAACCTTAGACTTTTTGACTCTCTTAATTTTCAGTTGTCAGTCGTCTGTTGTCCGTCGTCATTATTTAAAAATCATTTCTTCTTCAACACCAACTTCAAAACATCATCGGCAGTTTCGTCCGATTCTATGTAAATGAGTGTAATTTTGGGTGGATTACTGCTGCTTTGGTTAAAAAGAATTAGACGGTTCGACTCATCTTTGGGTGCTAGTTGCAGTATGATTGCTGTGGCTTTGCCATTCGAAACTACTTGCTTCACTTTTTTAGCACCAATTTCGTCCTTGGCTAAACATTTTCGGATAAAATCGCCAGCTTCGGGTATATCGCTTATGGATATGCTTTTAAAAGCTGTAAAATCATAATCTTCCAACATTTTTCCTTTCAGTTCAACCATTACAACTCCCTTTCGGCTGCCATATTCGTCAAAAACCTTTCGGATTTCTAAATCGGACTGTGCTTTGGTATAAGCTCCAGCCCAAAAAGTAAGCAGGATTAATATGCAGTACTTTTTTATTGTTTTAATTGTTTTCATTTTAATTATTTTAATTCATCTAGTCCGTTAAACACCTCGAGTTGTTGCTGAACTATTTCGCTGTTATTTATTGATTTAAGCCCTTGTTCCACTTCATTGTTTGTCGACGATATTTCACGAAGCGACTTCATGGCTATTTTTTTAATTTCGGTTGTATTTGTTATTTTTTTTCCATTTACAATGGCATAACCACTCCCCCCTGCATATACAAATGTTTGTATGGTAAATGCCGCTGTCAGCACCAAAGCCACCATAGCAGCCTGACGGAGATACACTGGGAATATCATTTTTGCTTTTGCGGGGACAGGTTTTAAATATCCAAACATAGCTTTTTCGGCTTTGTACTTTTCGGGTAACTTAGCTTGAGCCAAAAATTGTTGAAGTTTTCGTTCCTCTTCAACTGTGCTTAGTCCATCGTAATACTTTTCAATAAGCTTATCGGCTTCCGAAAAGTTTATTTTTTTTGATTTATAAAGTCTCATATATTTGTCCATTTAAGATATTCGTCGCGTACTTTTTTTCGTGCCCTGGATAGATTAACGCGTACTGCATCCACTTTTGTTCCTGTAATTTCGGCTATTTCTTCTACTTCATACTCCTCCATATCCTTCATTCTAATTATGGTTTGTTGTAAAGTGGGAAGCAAAAGAATTATTTTTCGGATTAGCTCCTCTGAGCTTTTTCGTTCGAGTTGTAAATGCGGATTATCAGTACCTGCTCGTATGTTGTACGATTCATCGAGCGATTCGGTTCTGTTTTTAGTTTTCAACCTATCCAAACAATGATTCTTTGTAACCGTTGTAGCAAAAGCCGCCACATTATCGTAATCGCCAAGCGATTCTCTCATATACCAAAGTTTCAGAAGCACTTCCTGAACGGCGTCTTCAGCATCTTGCTCATCTACCAGATATTTTTGCGCTAAGTAGAAAAGTTTATCGCGATTGGGCAAAACGGCTGCCTTGAAAATCTCCTGACTCATTTAATAGTATGACGATTGAAACATCAAAAGTATAACATTTTAGTCTAAAAAAATATTTTACATAAAAAAAACAGCTCCATTTCAATTGTTGAATGGAGCTGTTATTCTTAAAATTTCGACCTGGAAACTGATTTATGAATACTTTACATCAGTTAGTTTTTCGGAAACCTCCCAAAGTTTAGCAATATGTTCTTTGTTAAGCGC
>CAIWIS010000586.1 GCA_903912795.1 uncultured Bacteroidales bacterium | reverse complement strand
TATGTAGTTTGTAGTTCAGAACGCCGTTTTCGAGGAGTATTCCCACGGCATTGTAAATGCTGTACGTAGCTTTTTCAGGAGCAATAATTGTGATTTGATTAGCCGCATTTACAAATACTTGAGCATTCAGTTTTTCGGCATTATTTAAGCCATTTACTGTTCCTGGTGCACGGAATAGCAAGCTAAAACGACCAGTTGAGGCTGCCGTAATCGGAGCGCTGAAGTTATAAGCAACACCGTTGGTAAGTTCATTTTCAACGCTTGGATGCTCTTTGTCAATAAGGAAAACACGAGTTCCTGTTTCAAAATTAGTCATTTCGTTGGCCGAAATACTCAAGTCATTTGCCTGTTCAGTACTGAAACCAAGTGGAATTTCGGTGTCGTATTTCAACTCATTCATACCATTTATCACTAACTTTTCTTCTCCGACCTGCGTATAAATTTCGGGTACTGAAACTGTATTGTTGAACATTTTAGGTGAATCATAATCGTCAAACACATCATGAGCATTTGTATCGAAATAAAGTAAGGTCTCGTCAGCTGTAGTTTCGTTTGACACTTGCAAACGTATGCGTTTCCGTTCGTCAATTTTTGGAGCTTTCAACTTATTGCCATTATCGTCCAGATGGGCACGCATGGAGTTTTTATAGGTAATATTGGTCACATGATTTGGATAATTCACATCTCCTGTATTCATATTTGCATTTACGCGAATCCAAAAGGCTTGCGATGGTGGAATAAACTTCGTAATGGTGGTGTTGGCTGTTCCGGTTACTGTTTCGCCACTCGTACCGTTGTGTGTAGCAAATGTATAAGCACCAAGTGTATTTTTGGTGCGGAACCACATGGTTGAACCAATATTGGCATTGGCGCCATCTGCTTTTATCAAACTCCAATCCATGTATGAAGGATAAGGATTGGCAACTAAATTAAAACCTCTACTTATTCCTGTTTCGGTGCGTGTTACGGGAACAGTAATTGTTCCTGTATTCAGTGTTCCTGTAAAACTTACGGTTCCGGTAGTTCCCGTTCCTGTTGTCGCAACCGAAACATACCCTTTACCTGCAACAAGGGCATCACCACTGTTCAATATCGACCAGCTTTTTGCACTTTCGGAATAAGTTTGTACCGAAGTTCCCAAACTCAATCCAGCTGCTGTTCCTGTTGCTATGGGGCTGGCAGTGTACCAGTTTCGAGCAGCAGTGAGGTATTGCTGCACAGTGGCAGTTACTGCTTGCGGAGCATTGGTAGTATTATCAACCAAAGTAGCTGAACCAGTAACATCACTTTGTAAAGTAACTGTTCCCGCAGTAAGCGTATTACCCGAAGTTAATTCAAGTTCTGCACCCGGTGCAACGGTGATACTGTTTACGTTGGTAGCTGCGTTAATGGTTAGTTTATTAGAAGATACAACTATATCGCTTTCAGGTGTCAATAAAAGAGAAGATATATTTGTAGTAGAAGATATAGTAGTTATCTTAGAAATTTGTATTTGAGCACTGTAAAGCCTCATGCTTGCATTTCTTTGTGCAACACCTATTTTCCCTGATGTCTCTACTTCCATGCCTGTGAAAGTGCCTTTGCTAACCAT
>CAIWIS010000585.1 GCA_903912795.1 uncultured Bacteroidales bacterium | reverse complement strand
TTCCGAAGCTTTGTACATGCTTGCATAAGGCTCGGTTGGTAATATTGGCGAGTGCGGATAATGAAACGAACAAGTTATTGCAAATTTTTTGTCCTTGTTGCGTTCGATGGCGTCAATAGTTTGCCTGCCCTGAACAGCCGTAATTGAGTGCACAGCTTTTAAATTGAGCGTTCCATGATGATCGGGCTGCCCAAGTTGTCGGTTTTTTAACTCTTCTTCCGAAAGAAGCCCCGAAGGCATTTTATCATATCGTCTATCAATTGGTACAGGAGTGTAGCTAGCACCATCAAAAAAACTAAAGTCGATTAATTCACTACTCTTTGCTTGTTGTTTTTTGGTGTTTTCGTTTAAATAAAAGTGATACAGTTTTTCCCAACTTTTAATCAATTTTGGACATTGATATCCATATTCTGAAGGATTCGAATAGCAGTTAGCCATATAATCGGGCGAGTGGAACTTGCCATAATACTCCGCCACATAGCCATTAGCCACCAGTATTTGATCAAAAGTTTTGTACTCGCACGCTTTATTATCGTCCGAATCCATGTTGGTACGGATGCCCGTTTTCTCAGTTAATCGTCCAGTAAGTATGCTAGTTCGTGCAGGCCCAGATACCGGACACGGACTGCAAGCTTGCGAAAAATACGCACCTGTAGCACCTAATTTATCAAGGTTGGGTGTTTTAATTATTTCATTGGCACCAGAATAGCGCAAGGCATCCCAGCGTTGTTGGTCGGTCATAATGACCAAGATATTGGGCGACGATTTTTTTTGTGCTGTGGCATTCCACAAGGGAGCCGTTGCAATTAGCGATGCAAATGTTAAGTTGATATTTTTCGAAAACATGCCTGCCTTTTGTGTATTGATTTAATTATTTCGATACAAAAATAGCAACAAGTAATTAATTATTACTTAATATTTGATTAATGAGGGAATTGAATTGAAGTTATTCTTTGTTTATTAGGTGTTTTTTTCGCAAAACTGTTCAAATGTTCCTTTATAAGCGATTCCCATAAAGCTTTTATAGTCTTCCATAAATTTATCGTAACATTGTTTGGCCTGTGTTTTTTTACCCAAATTAAATAGTGTACACACTTTTAGTCGAGCAATGTCCTCGTCAATATTATCATGTTTAAGTACTGCATCCGATATGCGCAAAACCATTATAGGATCATCTTTTATATCTTTGTTTTGCAAAAGAGTAGTAAGTGTTTCAATTACCAAACTGGTATAATCACCCTTAAATGTATCAACCCATTCCTCCTGAAGATTAGGAAGCAACACTCCGCGCGATGCTAAATTGACAAACTCATTCACCATTTCATGACTTGGGTTTTCTTGTTTTTTGAGTTTGTTAATCAGGTAATTCACATTTTTATAATCACAAAAAACATCATCTCCCATATTTGCCGTCCAATAATTATTTTGGTTTACAAGTTCAATATTCCCCAAGTTTTTAATCAGTAAACGCAACTTACTCATATACACATTGCGATTATTGCGGGCGCTATCTGTATCTTTATCAGGCCACAAAATCTCGGTAAGTTCCTGAGTAGATATGCCTTGACCATTATTTACAGTATATAGCACAATTAACACGAGCATTTGACTGGTTGTTGCCGTAAAGTTGCCAGTAATATTCACACCATCTTTATCAATTAACTGAAAATAACCCAACATGTTTACCGACGAAGGTTTTAATTCAATTTTGGCGTTTTTATATTCAAAATTTAAATATGCATTTACCTTGTTTTTAATGCGTTCTCTTTTCTCTTTTTGTTTTTTTACAATATAGAAAATTGGAACTAATAAAATAGGAATGATTAACAAAAACCATTTCCATGAACTTGCAGTTTCCTCTACTTGCATCACATCTACAGCTTGCAATGGAGGATAGGCTATAGAATAAATGTTTATTTCTGTTTTGTTGTTTTTCGAAACCGAAGTTATTGCCAGCAGTTCGGATGTTTGGGTGCAATAATACAAATCACAATACGATTCTATATCTTTAAATTTGTATGGAATAGTATCGCCAACTATTTTAAATTCAGGCTTTTCAATGGAATATTCGATGAGTTTTAAACTGGTAGAATAGCGGGTATTCGAATATGCTAAATTGTAAAAAGTTTTCTTATCATTGTTTACAACCAAGGAATTACTGTTAGCAAAATGCTCTTTGGGAGAGCTCATTTCCCATAGTTTTTTAACTTCGAGCGTTTTGGTATTTACTTTATAAAGGTCGTAATAATTATGCGGAAACTCTTCCTGATTCCCTGTAGTGCTACCATAACCACCAAAATAAAGCAATTCATCATTTCCCAAATAACCCAAACTACCCAAATAGCGAGGTGCTATACTCGACGAAATATCATGTTGTTTCCATTCTTTGTTTTTAATCGAATATCGCATTACATCCGATTTGTATTTGTGATAGCCATATCCACCAAAAGTAATGAGTGAGCTGTCTTTTGCATCGAAAAATTTGCTATGATGCCAAAATTGAGGAGTTATTTTTTCTTTAAACTCATTTGTCCATTCATTGGTTTTAAAGTCAAACTTGGCTAAGTTAGCATTATCAAAACTATAGGAAATGAGTTTATCAGTGTTTTTGTCGTAAATAAGTTGGTTCGATCTACAATTATAAGCTTCTCCTTTGCGGGCAACAATGGAATCAACAGTTTGTTTTACAGCATTGTAAATAACTATTTTATTATATTTAGCAATAAAAATCCGTCCATTTTTTTCATCAAATGCTAACTGAGGAAGTTCATAAGGCACTATAAACTGTGCTTTATTTTGCCATTTCACATGCTTGTCAATTTCCCAAATAGGATTTATACAAGTGGCTTTTTTATTCGACAATTCATCGAAAACCTTATCTAATCCATGTTTTTCTAATTTCCAATTGCGTTTTACAGTATTTTTGTCATCAAAAATCTGTACGTCGCGTATTGTCATTGGAGGAACATCAGTTGTGCCAAAAACAGCATGGTTGTTAAGGCCGAAGTTTATGTCTATGTTGGTAAGTTTATCAGTTTTAAAGCTAGCCTTTTTCTGCAACTTATCAACATGGAGTGATATTTGATCGTTTTGTTTGTTGTATTTCAATTCAACAGTCATCCAACTATCCTCCTTGAAATTTTCCAATTCCTGTTGCTTTATCTTTATGAGCGATTTTGCACCAGTTACCAACGAAAACAAATAATCTGTGGATGTAAAATCAGAAACCAAGTCAATATTGACACTATCGTTGCCAATAATTCGGAACACATATCCAAAATTATTCGACAATTGTTTGAGTTTAATATCAAATTTTAGCGTGAAACCATTGGCAGTTGCAATCTTATTATCGGGTGTGAGATTAAGTCCAGTACGTTTATCTTGATCCACATCAAACGACTGAAAATGCAATCCTCGATTATACGTTCCCTCGGAATGCAAAAGTTCAGTCAATAACAAAAGCAAGAAAAAAACAAGATATTTGTTGTGATTAATCATATTTACTTTTGGAAATTTGTTGCAAATATAATAATTATTGATAACAAAACCCCTTTTCTACTTAAATTCTTTCACACTCTTCTTTATCGTCCCGCTAACACAGGATATCCGATTCGATTCTATCTGTTGTCCCGCTTATGCAGGATGTTCACTTCGTTCCCATCCTGTGTCGGTCGTCTGTCGTCTGTTGTCGTATATTCTACTCATTCAACAGTCTTTCCACTTCTTTCCAATTTACAACACTCCAAAACGCCTTTGCATAAGCTGCTCTTTTCGATTGGTATTTAAGGTAATAGGCATGTTCCCATACGTCGAGCGTTAAAATAGCCTTTTGGTTTTGTTTATTTCCCAAAATATATAAATTGTCCTGATTTGGAGTCGATATAATTTCTAATTTACCATTTGGCGATGCTACTAACCAAGCCCAACCTGAACCAAAGCGGGTGAGTGCTGCTTTTTCAAAAGCTTCTTTAAATTTATCGACACTACCAAAATTTTCGGTCAATTTTTTATCGAGTGCAGCCGAAATATTTGTTGTGCCAGCTGGAGCCATTATTTTCCAGAAAAAGTTGTGATTTAACACACCACCACCATTGTTGCGAACGGCAACCTGAATATCGGCTGGTAATTGGTCAATATTCGACAGTAGTTCGGGTAAACTTTTTTTGTAAAGTTCAGGCGTTTTTTCGAGCGCCTTGTTTAAATTATTCACATAAGCAGCATGATGCACATCGTGATGTATACGCATGGTAGTACTGTCGATGTAGGGTTCTAACGCATTGTAATTGTATGGTAAAGCTGGTAACACATACTGAGCTGTAACCAAAAATAAGGAAGTGAGCCAAAGGGCAATTGTTATTAATACTTGTCGCATAATGATTTATTTTTAAAATTATTAATTTTATAGCTTAAACAACTAGAATATCAAAAAAGTTTGTACGCTAACAATAATCAATATTTAACACAGAAAATTTCGCAATTTTTTAACAAAGTAATTGTACTTTTTAGTTCAGTTCTCCGTTTATACTTAGGAATTCGTTTTTCAGAGGTTTAACATTTGAGCATTTCTGAAATTTTAAGTATATTTGCGGGTTAAAAAATCAGTTTATAAGGTTTGTGAAGTTATAACGTTCATAAAGTACTAAAACCATAAAACGATTTTCATGTTTTCTAATTTCTAATTTCTAATATCTAATTTTAAAAATGTACGACTATATAAAAGGTGATATTGCCGAACTTAATCCGGCTTTTGTAGTACTCGATGCTTGTGGTGTGGGGTATTGTATTCATATTTCGCTGCCTACTTTTACGCAACTGAACGGTCAAAAAACAGCCCGTTTATTTATTTACGAAGCTATTCGCGAAGATGCACATTTGTTGTATGGTTTTATGAATCAGGCCGAAAGGCAATTATTTTTGTTACTAATTTCGGTTTCGGGAATAGGTGCTAACACGGCCCGTATGATTATGTCGTCGTATTCTACGCAAGAAATTCAGGACATGATAGCTACCGGAAATGTAACTGCACTCAATGCCATTAAAGGTATTGGAACCAAAACAGCTCAACGTATTATTGTGGATTTGAAAGATAAAATTCTAAAAATTGCTGGCGTAAATAGTACAGGTCAAATGATGTTGAGTGTGAATAATCCAGTTAAGGACGAAGCTGTATCGGCTCTCGTTATGCTTGGTTTTGCTGCAAATGCCTCGCAAAAAGCGGTTGATCAAATAATTAAAAACGAACCGAATCTACGTGTTGAACAGCTAATTAAGTTAGCTCTAAAAATGATGTAGATAATTATTGCCATGTCAAAAACAGTAACTCATAACTCGTAATTCGTAACTATATACTTGTAACTACTTATATATGCCTTTTCAAAAAAAATACCTATACATACTTATATGTACCTTGCTTGTAATAAGTTCGGTATATGCTGTTTACAATTCCGAACATCTATCGTTGGCAACTATTCAATTACCCGATGAGTTTTCAGCTGCTCCTGATACGGCCAAAAAAGTTTTTCCTGTCAAAAAGTTTACGCTCAATTCAATCGAAGATATCAATGCTGTGTACCCTATGGACGGTAAACAGCCGGATAATATTAAATCGGATATTCAATTCGACGATAAAACAGGTAATTATATTTTCAGAAATAAAATTGGTGATTTGGAAATAACCACTCCATATACTATGACTGGCGACGAATATCGCAATTATTCCTATCAAAAAGAGCTTCAGAATTATTGGAAAGAAAAAAATACGCGAGGCGATATTAACAACGAAGATAAGTTTTCGGTATCCGACATGAAATTTAATATTGGGCCTGCCGATAAGGTTTTTGGGCCTGGTGGCGTGCAGGTAAAAACACAAGGTTCAGCCGAACTTATATTTGGAGTAAAGCACAATAGAGTTGAAAATCCGGCACTTACCGAGGAAATGCGAAGCATAGTAACACCTGAATTTGATATGAAAATTCAGATGAATATTCAAGGTTCGGTGGGCGATAAAGTGAATTTTGGTATGAACTACAATACCGAATCGAGTTTCGACTTTGACCAAAAAATGGTAAAACTGGCCTATAAAGGCAAAGAAGACGATATTATCAAAAACATTCAAGCTGGTAATGTGAGCATGCCTTTAAGTAGCTCACTTATAAGTGGTAGCACTGCTCTTTTTGGTATTAAAACCGATTTACAATTTGGTAAACTGAGTGTATCGGCCATTGCTTCGCAACAACAATCCGAATCAAAAACCGTAAGTTCGAAAGGTGGCGTTCAAAAAACCGAATTTGAAGTGAAAATTGACGATTATGACGAAAACCGACACTTTTTCCTAAGCCATTATTTTCGTGATAATTACGAAAATGCCATGAGCAATTTGCCATACGTATCGTCCGGTGTTACTATTAATCGCGTGGAAGTTTGGATTACCAATAAGCGTGCTAATTACGAACAGGCTCGTAACATACTTGCATTTATGGACTTAGCCGAAACAGATAAAATTGACAATCATTTCTGGGCTACAGTTGGTGCCGAAAAAAATCCGGATAACAAAGCCAATACGCTTTATAATAGCATTAAAGCACTGGGTAATGTTAGGGATGTACAACAAGCAAATGCTGTAATATCAGGCGCTTATGGTTCAAATGGAGTAATTGGAGGTGAGGATTTCGAAAAAATTGAAAGTGCACGCAAACTGGAACCAACTGAATATACTGTTAATAATACACTGGGTATCATTTCGCTAAAATCGCAATTAAACCCCGATGATGTGCTGGGTGTGGCTTTTGAATATACCTACCGAGGTAATGTTTATCAGGTGGGTGAGTTTTCGACCGATGCAGTAACGGCTCCAGATGCTTTAATTGTGAAATTACTGAAGAGCACTACGCAGCTTCCACAACGAAAGTTATGGGATTTGATGATGAAAAACGTGTATTCGCTTGGTGCCATGCAAATAGAAAAAGATAATTTCGAATTGAATATCGTTTATCGAAACGATTCTATTGGAACTGACTTACAGTATATTAGCGAAGGAGATATTAAGAATAAATTATTGCTAAAAGTAATGAATCTGGATCGCTTGGATGTTAAAAACAACATTGCTCCCGACGGTAGATTCGACTACGTGGAAGAATTAACAGCCAATTCGTCAACGGGCAGAATTTACTTTCCAGTACTAGAACCCTTTGGTTCACACTTGAATAAGATGATTGGCAATGCTAGTATTGCACAAAAATATGTTTTTCAGGAACTCTACGATTCTACGTTGGTGGTTGCTCAGGAATTAAGCGAACGAAATAAATTCCGCATTGTGGGTGAGTATAAATCGGCTGGCGGTTCCGAAATACGATTGAATGCCATGAATGTACCTCGAGGTTCGGTTACAGTTACTGCCGGTGGTGCTACATTGGTCGAAAACGTAGATTATACTGTCGACTATACCATGGGAACTGTGTCCATTCTCAATCAATCTATCATTGAATCGGGTACAAATATCGATGTAAAACTGGAGAACCAGTCTACATTCAATATGCAACGTAAATCGTTGATGGGTACACATTTGGAATATCAATTCAACAAGGATTTTAGCTTGGGTGGTACCATTATGCACCTTTCGGAACAACCGCTAACGCAAAAGGTAAATACAGGCAACGAACCCATTTCTAATACAATATGGGGTATGAACACCGCTTGGCGTGCTGAGTCGCAGTGGCTTACAAATATGCTCGACAAGCTGCCTTTTGTAAATGCCACTAAACCATCAACCATAGCGTTGAATGCCGAGTTTGCTCAATTAATCCCAGGACATTCCAAAGTAGTTGGTTCGCAAGGACAAGCTTATATCGACGATTTTGAATCTACCAAAACGTCTATCGACATTCATTATCCTGTAAATTGGTATTTGGCATCAACACCTTTTAATCCCGATCCCAATGCCTTGTTTCCCGAAGCAGCAAGTACATCAGTAGATTATGGAAAAAACCGTGCATTAATGGCATGGTATTATGTGGATCAAAACTTAAATTCGAAAAATCCTACTCGTACTACTCCGCAACATTTACGTAACAATGCAGAGTCGCAATCGAACCATTACACACGCGATGTACAGGTAAAAGAAGTTTTTCCAAATAAAGATGTTATTATCACAGATCGTAACTTACTTACAGTTATGAACTTATCATACTATCCTACCGAGCGTGGACCATACAATCTGGATGCCGACGATATTGATGGAAATGGTAATTTGCTGAATCCAAAAAAACGCTGGGGTGGTATTATGCGTAAAATGGATGCGACTGATTTCGAAACTTCGAATGTGGAATACATTGAGTTTTGGATGATGGACCCATTTATTTACGATAAAAATGACCCTAAAGCTGGTGGCGATTTATACTTCAACTTGGGCGATATTAGCGAAGATGTGCTGAAAGATGGTAAAAAATCGTTCGAGCACGGACTTCCTATTGATGGCGATTTAACAAAAACCGAACAAACTATTTGGGGACGAGTTCCTAAAACACAATCGACCGTTACTGCTTTTGATAATACGCCTGGTGCTCGCGTAAAACAGGATGTGGGTATGGACGGATTGGTTAGCTCCAACGAATTTATTTTTCCAAGCTACAAAGATTATGTGGATAAATTAAAAACAAAATTAAATCCGCAAGCTTTGCAAACATTGACCGACGATAAGTTTTCGCCGCTGAACGACCCTGCTGGCGACGATTATCAGTTTTACAAAAGTAGCGATTACGACAAAGAAGAAGCAAGTATTTTGAAACGTTACAAACGCTTTAATGGAACCGAAGGCAACTCGCCTGATGCAGATAACTCGCAGGAAACTTACACTACTACAGCTACTTCGCTCCCTAATGTGGAAGATGTAAACGGAGATAACACACTGAACGAATACGAAAAGTACTTCCAATACAAAGTAGCCATTAAGCGCGATTCTTTGCTAGTAGGACGAAATTATATTACTGACAGTTACACTTCAACCGTAAATTTAGCCAATGGCAGTTCCGAAGATGTTACTTGGTTTCAATTTAAAATTCCGATCAGGGAATACCGCGAAAAAGTGGGAAGCATCCGTAATTTCAAGTCAATAAGGTTTGTACGTTTGTTTATGACTAATTTCGAAAAAGAGACGCACTTGCGTTTTGCAACCATGGAATTAGTGCGTGGAGAATGGCGAAAATACACTAAGGAACTGAATTTACCAGGAAAAATGCCTATTACAACTGGAGCTTTGGACGTTCAGGCAGTAAATATTGAAGAAAATTCGGACAAAACACCCGTGAACTATGTGCTTCCTCCGGGTGTAACACGTGTTATTGATCCAGGCCAAGCTCAAATTGCAAAACTCAACGAGCAAGCCATGGTAATGAAAATCATAAATTTGGCACCTAACGACGCGCGTGGTGTTTATAAAAAGACCATGTATGACATGCGTCAATACAAACGCCTACAAATGTTTGTTCATGCCGAAAAACCAACTGGCGATATCACCAAACTCAACGATTATGATTTGAGTTGTTTTATTCGTTTAGGTTCGGATATGACCAATAACTATTACGAATATGAAATTCCGCTGAAATTAACCGATGTAGGAATCTATTCAAACGAGTCAGAAGCGGACCGTAGCATAGTTTGGCCAGCGGAAAACATGTTCGATTTCCCATTCTCGGTACTCACAAAATATAAACTCGAACGCAACAAAGCTCGTCAAGCTAATCCGAATCATTCCGATTATACACCTTTTTACGACAAAGGCAAAAATAAAGTGCGCGTAGTGGGTAATCCATCCATTTCCGAAGTGGAAAACATAATGATTGGTGTACGCAATAACTCGGTAAATGGAGAGGTGAAAACAGGAGAGATTTGGGTGAACGAATTGCGCATGTCCGAATTCGATGAAGCTGGAGGCTGGGCTGCTATGGGTAATTTGGCTATAGGACTATCCGATTTGGGTAGTATTAACTTCTCTGGACGTACCGAAACAGCTGGATTTGGAAGTATCGAAAGTAATGTACTCGATCGCCGACAGGAGGATTTGTATCAAATGAATTTTTCAACCACCTTGGATATTGGTCGATTCTTACCCGAAAAGGCTAAAGTTCAGTTACCAGCCTACTTTTCGTATACCAACGAAACGCTCACGCCTAAATACAATCCGCTCGACCAAGATGTAGTATTGAGTGATGCGCTCGACAACTTGCGTAACAAAGCGCAACGTGATACATTAATTATGGTTTCGCAAACCGTAAGCGAGTCAAAAAGCTTTAGTATTTCATCGGCCAAAATTAATTTGAAAAGTAAAACGCCTCAGTTTTATGACCCAGCTAACTTATCATTTACGTATGCATACAACGAAACAAATCAGAATAGCGCCGAAGTGGAACGCAATTTGGTAAAGCAAGAGCGAGGTGGTTTAAATTACAATTTCTCTTTCAATGCCGAACCCGTTGAGCCTTTCAAAAAGATTAAAGCGCTTAGCAAACCTGCATTTAAAATTATTTCGGATTTTAATTTCAATTATTTGCCTTCGTCAATCAGCTATACAACCGATATGAATAGGCAGTTTTCGCAAGTTAAACTTCGCGATTTGACTGGCCTATCCGGAACTGGCAATTTCGATTTGAACTTTAGTAAAGACTTTATGTGGAATCGGAATTTCTCAATAAATTACGATTTAACCAAGGCCTTACGTTTCAGTTTACAAACAGCTACCAATTCTAATATCGAAGAAAGCTATTTTACACCTGAAATAGGTAAAGAGCATTACGAGCAATGGCGTGATACAGTATGGTCGAGCATTAAAAAGTTGGGAAATCCGTATGCTTACCAACAAACTTTCACTGCTTCGTGGACTGTGCCTATCAATAAAATTCCATTGTTCGATTGGGTAACTGCCAATGCTACTTATAATTCTACTTACAGTTGGAATCGTTCAGCTCCAATTGGTGGTGGTACTACCAAAACCGAAATTGGAAACATTGCCACAAGCATGGGAGCATGGTCGGCCGATGGGCAATTGAATTTTGAAACACTCTACAATAAATCGAAATACCTAAAAGAAGTGAATCGAAAATATAATAATCAATCGGGTAACGAACAAAAATTTCAGCCAAAAACCTATAATGAAATTATAAAACTCGAACCAAATAAGAAAGACACCATTAACCATCGTTTAAACAGCGAAAAAGTGGCGTATATGTTTATTGGCAAAAACGGAAAACCTGTGCAAGTAGCTACTAAACAAATCAATGCTACATCAGTCGAAATCAGCTCAAAACTAAATGCAGACAGCGTAAAAATTACCGCTACTACACTTGACCCCAACGATTTACCTCTTGCGCGACAAGTGGTTGATTTTGGAACCCGATTGTTGATGTCGGCTCGTAGAGCTTCAGTAACTTTCCGCAAATCGTCGAATATGACATTGCCAGGCTTCCTTCCTAAACCAGGATTCCTAGGGCAGGACAAAAGCATTGATGGTGTGTATGCCCCAGGCTATGCCTTTACATTTGGTATTTTCGATTCTCAAAACACCATTGACAATGCCATTAAAAACAATTGGCTATTTATGGGCGATTCAATTGTAAATCCTGCAATATTAGCAAACACAACTGATTTAGATATCAAAGCCAGTTTAGAGCCAATTCCAGGTCTGAAAATTGACTTGAATGCCAAACGCTATACAGCCGACAATACCACTATTCAGTATATGTTCGATGGTATGCCAAGCACATTTAGTGGAAGCTATAATATAACTCAAGTGGCTATTGCTACAGCATTTAAACCAATTGGAGGTGCCGATGTAAATTACGATTCGGAAGTATTCCGCACATTCTTGGCTAATCGAACTGTAATTGCTGACCGATTGCGAGCGAAATACAGCACAAGAGATTATCCTACATCAGGTTTTTTCAAAGACTTGCAAGATGTAAAAGGAAAACCATTTAATCCATCGTTAGGTGACTTTAACGAAAATTCTTCGGATGTGCTTATTCCTGCTTTCCTAGCTGCTTATACCGGACGCGATATTTCAAAAGCAAGTACTGATTTATTCCCTAACATTGCAGCTGTTTTGCCAAACTGGCGCATGAGTTATGACGGTTTATCGCGCCTACAATGGGTAAAAGATAACTTCCGAAGTATCAGCATTACACATGCTTACACTTGTCGTTACAGTATCGGTAACTATACATCGTTCTCCACTTGGGTAGCCATGGATCAGGATAATAATGCAATGGGTTACATACGCGATGTACAATCGAACAATCCAATTCCTTCGTCACCTTACGATATTTCATCCGTTTCGCTCACCGAGCAGTTTAGTCCGCTTATTGGAATTAATGCTGCTATGAAAAACAGCATGACTGCCAAACTCGAATATCGCAAGCAACGTAATCTGGCACTGAACCTTTCGAGCACACAAATGGTGGAAGCTAATTCGGATGAGTTTGTACTTGGTTTTGGATATTTGCTTAAAGACTTTGATGTTATTCTGAAAATGAAAAACAACGACCAGTCGCGCATTAAAAACGACCTGAAACTAAGTGCCGATCTATCGTACAAGGACATCAAAACTTTACTTCGTAAAATTGACGAAAACCTAACGCAAGCTTCGAACGGAAACAAAATGTTCTCGCTCAAAATACTTGCCGATTATGTATTTAGCTCCAAAGTAAACATACAAGTATTTTTCGACCGACAAATGACAACACCGTTGATATCAACAACATTCCCTGTATCGTCGACTAACTTTGGAGTGAACTTTAAATTTATGCTAACACGATAAGCAATGAAAGTCCTGTTCTTATCTGCATGGTATCCGCACCGAAATGACCCCATGTCGGGACTTTTTGTGCGCAAACACGCCGAAGCAGTAGCCATGTATGCTAATGTTGCCGTGTTGTATGTAGTTCCTGATAAGAATTGTACGAAACCACAAATGGTATCATCGGCAATCAATGGCATTACTGAATTTGTGGTTTATTTCCCATTGCCAACTTCTAGCTATTTATATCGTTTATTTGTTTTAATCAACTTTGTAAAAGCATATTTATTTGGTTTTAAAATATTGCACAAAGCATGGGGTAAGCCCGATGTAGTTCAAGTAAGTGTTTTAACCCGTAATGCCGCAATTGCGTACCTATACAAACTACGGTACAACATTCCTTACCTAGTTATTGAACATTGGACAAGGTATTTTCAACCAAACACTTTCCAAAATTATTTTCACAAAAAAATCACCCAATTTGTTGTTCGTAATGCTTCAATGATACTGCCTGTAACCATGCATTTAAAAACTAGTATGGAGTATCATGGCTTGAAAAACAAAAACTATTCGATAATTAACAATGTGGTTGACAAGGTTTTCTTCAGAAATCAAGCTCTTATTTCAAATGAAATAAAAAATATTATTAGCGTTACTTGTTTCGACGATGAACAGAAGAATTTGAGTGGTATGCTACGTGTTATTCAAAAATTGTATGCAGTTCGGAGTGATTTTAAATTAACGCTTATTGGAACTGGAATTGATTTTGAAAAAATTAAGACACAAGCAGTTGAAATGAATTTACTAAATAAGGCTGTTTTTTTCACAGGTATGCTGCAAGGCGAAAATCTAGTGGTTGCTTACTATAATTGCAATTTCAGTATTCTATTTTCCAATCATGAAAATATTCCAGTTGTTATTTCGGAAAGTCTTGTTTGCGGAAAACCAGTAATTTCGACCAATGTAGGAGGAATTTCAGAACATATCGAT
>CAIWIS010000584.1 GCA_903912795.1 uncultured Bacteroidales bacterium | reverse complement strand
ATCAATCAATAAAAAGGACTATTAAAACCTTTTTGATAACATAATTGATGCTCGAAAAGTATAAATAGAATGAATTGGGATAAAATTAAGATAACAGAATCTTTTTATTAAAGAAAAAATCAAACATGAAAAACGAAAAGATAAATGTCAATGGTACTGAAATTACCATTTTTCAAACAAAAAAAGAAGATTATATTTCATTGACAGATATGGCTAAATTTAAAAATGCTGAAACCACAGGTTTAGTTATATCACATTGGTTAAGTACAAGATATACGGTGGAATTTATGGGGCTTTGGGAAACGATAAATAATCCTATTTTTAATGTAACTGAATTCAGTAACATTAAAAATGAAAGTGGAAGTAATGGCTTTGTTTTATCGGCTAAACAATGGATTGAAAAAACGAATGCAATTGGTATCATTTCAAAACCCGGAAGATATGGAGGTGGTACTTTTGCCCACAAGGATATAGCTTTTGAATTTGGTTCGTGGATTTCACCACAGTTTAAATACTATTTGATTAAGGAATTCCAACGTCTCAAAGAAGACGAAAGCGACCGCTTGAAACTAAATTGGAATTTACAACGCACCTTAGCAAAAGTAAATTACCACATACACACTGATGCTATTAAAGAAAACCTGTTGCCAAACGAACTGACAAAACAGGAAGCGTCTTTTGTTTATGCTACCGAAGCCGATATGCTAAATATGGCATTGTTTGGTAAAACCGCTGCCACCTGGCGCCAACAAAACCCCGATCTTGAAGGGAATATCCGCGATTATGCCACTATCGAACAATTAGTAGTACTTACTAATCTCGAAAGCCTAAATGCCGTGCTTATTGCACAGGAATTGTCACAAAGTGACCGACTGCTACAACTTAACAAAACCGCCATTCAACAGCTAAAGGTTTTGATGCATAATGCATCGCTAAAAAAGCTGAAATAAAACAAACTTTGTTTATAACTTCTGGTGAAAAACTTACAAACACCTGCCAAAGATTAAAGAATAATTAGCTTTATTTGACGAGAAAAAAACACATTAATGTCAACGAGGAGCTAAATCACGAAGTGCGCAGTGCTCTTCTGTCATTTCCGAAATAAAGTAACAATTTTCCTTGAAATACATATCCCAAAGCCGATGCGGGAAATTATCAGTTTTATAATTTACTCCCCAATTTTGTAGTACTATATATTCCATGTCATCTGAATAATATTTTTCAAAATCTTCCAATTTCCAGTTAGTTTCAATTTCACTCACATACTTTTTATTTACTTTCACTAAGCTATATTCAGCTTCGCTATCCGCTGTCATTTCTTTATCGCAAATAAGGATTGTGTCTTTTTCAAAATCGAAAGGGGCTGGTGGAATCCATACACATGTATCGTTGTGGATATTAAAAAACAATGACAAAAGTATATTATCATTCGTACATATCTGATAAACTTCTATGGTTTTCTCAGGTGTTTTTTTTATAATATCAAATAGATTGAAATCGAACGACATTAATTTGTGATATATAAGATGATAAGCTTTCTCTTTGGTTACCAGACTATTCAAATATCCAATGAGAGCTTTTTCACTGTCTAATAAAATTGGATTTTCGGGTAACAACCCGTAGGTTTCTGGGTTCATTAATTATTTTTTTGGTAAAAGCGATTTAGTTTGTTTGTTTATTTTGTAGAGTTGATAAGTGTTTATCGCTGTAAATAAGTTATTTATATCAATGGATGAATTTATGCTTTTCAAACTTGTTGTTAGTGAGTCGTTTAAATCACCAAATGATTCCTGAATAGAATAATTCATACTGCCAATTTCTGATACTATATTTTCCTCCATTTTTGCAATTGAATTAAGCAAAACATCAAGTTTGTTTCCTAAATTTGATAATTTTGATCCAATTGAAGTTAATTTATTGGAAACTTCATTTTCCCAATTCGAATTGTAAATACCAAGTTTGTCGAATTTTTCGTATATTTCATAAAAGGTTATCAAATCTTCCGTAACCAAAGCTTCAATCATATTTAGAGCGTGGAAAATAAATAAATCGTAAGTATGAACTTGATTCTGAAGTAGATTAACCCTTTTTTCTAAATCGGCTTTTGAGTTTATTTTATCAATAGATTTAAATATCTGCTGGATATTTTTCCTTTTGGTGCATATATAGTTCGATATTTTTACAAATTGGTGAATATAATTCTTATCGATTCCAATAATTTGCTTTTGATATTTAGATAACAATTTCGGAAAGTCATTGTCAATCAAATCAATCTCACCATTATTATCAGTATCCAACTTCTGAATAACATTTTTCTTGTTTACAATAAGTTGTTCTTTTTCCTTTTTTAATTGTTCGGCTTTATCAATCTTTAGTTGATTGTTTTCTGAAATTATCTTGGCAACACTTTCATCAAAGTATT
>CAIWIS010000583.1 GCA_903912795.1 uncultured Bacteroidales bacterium | reverse complement strand
TATACATACCAATTTCAACTGGCTAAAGTGGCCGCTGGCAATGGTGTGAAGAGTTATGTGCTTGTTTCGTCGGCAGGAGCCAATGCTAATTCCAGTAATTTTTATTTGAGTATGAAAGGAGCACTGGATGCCGATGTGCAAAAATTAGCTTTTCAAACTATCAATATTCTGCGACCCGGACAGCTTTATGGCGAAAGAAATAAGAAACGAAATATGGAAAAAATGGCAATTTCGGTAATGTTCTTTATTAATAAGTTGGGTTTGTTACGTAAATATCGCCCAATACATGCCGATGAAGTAGCTAAAGCCATGCTTCGGGTTGACGCATCGGGTAAATCGGCGGTATATACGCTCGATGAGTTGTTTTTCTAAATCAATATCCTGCTAGTAGTAGTCCAATATCGTTCGAAGCTATATTGTAATGTGCTCCAATAAGTCGGTTTACTAAAGTTCCACCAAATACATAAGCTCCGTTACGGAAACCATTACTTTCGCTAATGGCTTGTTTTACACTACCCGAATGACTGATTTTTATCAGCATAGGTGCAAAAATATTGCTCAGTGCCATGGATGTTGTACGTGCTACGCGCGACGAGATATTGGGGATGCAATAATGAATAACGCCATGTTTCTCGAATGTAGGATTTTTAAGCGTTTTGCATTTTGAAGTTTCGAAACATCCCCCTTGATCCACACTCAAATCGATAATTACAGCACCCGTTTTCATGGTTTTAACAAGTTCTTCCGATACCATAAATCTTTCGGAACCATAAATATAACGTAGATTTCCGATAACAGCATCCGCCGAAGCAATGGCTTTAAATAAAACGGCAGGATGAATTACCGATGTGAAGACTTGTTGGCCAAGATAATGTTGAATTTTGCGAAGTTTATTTATGTCGTGGTCGAAAATTTTAACCTGAGCGCCCAGTGCTAATGCCGTACGTGCAGCAACAGTACCCGTGATACCTGCGCCTAAAATCAACACTTCAGTTGGCGATATGCCCGCTACTCCACCCAACAAAAGACCTTTTCCACCACGTTCGTTGCTCATTAGTTCGGCCGCTACGGCTATTGCTGTGCTGCCTTCAATTTCGGAAACAGAACTAACCACCGGAAATGCTTTTTGCTCGTCCTTAATAAGTTCATAAGCTATTGCATTCATTTTCTTTTTCATTAGCAGCTCAATGCTAGCTGCCGATAAATGGTTGAGTTGTAACATCGAAAAAACCGTTGACCGGTCATGCATCATCTCAATTTCGCTTATAGTAGGAGGGGTGATTTTCAATACAATATCAGCCGAAAAAACATCGGCTGGCGAATCAACTAAAAAAGCTCCAGCTTCGCTGTATTGTAGGTCGGAGTACGACATTGGATCGCCTGCTCCACGTTCAATATAAACACTGTGTCCTTCTTCAGTAACAATAGCAACTCCTTCGGGTGTTAACGCTAGTCGTGTTTCAATGTTTTTATCCTCTTTGGGTATGCCTATTGATAAGCGAGGCTGACGAGCAATTTCGCGCAATAAACATTCTTCGGGAAAAAGGCTGCGTTGCGTTTTTGGATCTATCTTCATAAAGTTGAACGTGTTTTTAGCACAGTTTATTAATTCAATTGTTATAGCGACTACAAAGCTAAAAACAATTATTTATATAAACAAGTAAATAGGTATAATTCAGAACTAATCCTGCCTTTTTTAATCAATTTGATATATATATTGAAATTAAAGGAGTATAACTATTATCTTTGCACCTCAAATGGAAAGAAAAAAACGAAACGCTCACATTGCAATTTTAGCAGCCAATCTATTATTTGGTTTGAATAATCCCATTTCCAGGTCGTTAATGCCAAATATTATCGATCCTATTGCACTCACTTACTTCAGATTGCTTGGTGGAGCTATACTTTTTTGGGCTTCAGCTTTGGTTTTTAAAGTCGAAAAAGTATCTCCAAAAGATTTAATGCTTTTGTTTTTTGCAGCGTTTTTTTCGCTTACAGCCAATCAAATTCCATTTTTTATAGGGTTGTCCAAAACATCACCCATCGATGCAGCCATTGTAATTACTACTTTACCTATTATTAGTATGTTGTTCGCAGCATTAATAATTAAAGAACCTATTACGTTGAAAAAGGCTTTTGGTGTGCTTGTTGGAGCATCAGGTGCTCTTTTTCTTATTTTGGGTGAACATATTGTACATGTAGGAAAAGGCAATTTTACGGGAAATATCATTGTTTTTGCTGCTGTTATATCATTTGCGCTTTATTTGAATTTGTTTAAAAATCTGATTAAGAGGTATACTCCTTATACAATAATGCGTTGGATGTTTTTGTTTGCAGCCATTCAAAGTTACCCATTTTGTCATACCGTAGTATCGCAAATTGATTTAGCAATATTTACCACGCCTGTTGTTGCAAAAATTGGATATATTGTATTCTTTGCTACCTTTGTTTCGTATGTATTACTTGCTGTAGGTCAGCAGTTTTTACTGCCTACTACACTGAGTATGTACAACTATACACAACCAATTATTGCATCGTTGGCCACTATTGCTATGGGTTTGGATGTGTTTGGTTACGAGCAACTTATTTCTACTGCACTTGTGTTTTTGGGCGTATATATTGTAACGCAAAGTAAAACCCGCGCACAGATTGAAACCGAAAAATCAAAAATTTCAGTCGAAAATACTTTGTAAAACGGCTAAGGAATTTAGACCGTGAAACCCATTAATATGAAGGCGATAATATTCAATTAAAGCTTTTAACGCAGTGGCTCTTTGTATACGCGAAAGTGTTAATCCGGACATGTCAAAATAATCTATCGTACAGAGTTTTTCGAGAATCTGGACTTGTTCTCCTGCTATATAATGGGTGTGAATAGGCCTTGCTGTAAGCGTTATGCCATTCATTAAATCAAAAAACGGGCTGTTTAACTCACTAATATTTGGTTCGAAACCCAAGAAACGAGTTAATTTGAGCATAAATATTAGATGGAAATTTGCTGGTAATTCATGCGTGCAATCCAATACTTGAACCGATTGCGAAATGAAATTATACAGATGTTCGTCGGGGGTGCTTAGTTTAATACTTCTAAAAAGAACTTCGGCCATAAACAAAGCGATAGCATTTTTTTCAACATCGGTGTGGATGCCTGTTAATGGAATATCAATTCGGACTTCTTTGATAGTATGTATCTCTTTCGAAGGATTGTGATATGCATCGATATCGATAAGCGTTAATGGCTGAAAAAATGCTGGTTTGGTTCCCGATTTGAGTTTGCTTGATATTCTGACCATATACGAACTACGTCCATATAATTCGGTATATATGGTAACAATAGACGAAGAATCAGAATATTTGGTGCTATGTAAAACTATCCCTTTTGTTTTCGAAAGCATTTTTTGTTGAATTAAAAACGTATGCAAATATACGTTTAATCTACATTTCTGAGTTATTGTTTCGACTTTTTTAGTTGGTAAATGAGTAAATTTCTGTCATAAGCCGGAGTTTTCGATGATTGTGTTAGATGAAAATTCAAAAATATGGTGTCTGTTTTGAATTTATTTATCAGATATTCAGTAGGATATAAATTATTTGAAATTATTTTGTGCAAAGTGTTTGTAAATTAAAAAAACTGCCGTATATTTGCACCCGCAATTGAGAGCAACATTTATACAACGTAGAGTTGTAAAATAATAAAGCTTTAAGGCCCATTCGTCTATCGGTTAGGACGCCAGGTTTTCATCCTGGACAGAGGGGTTCGACTCCCCTATGGGCTACTTATTAAAAGATATTTAAAAAAAAAGTATAGTTGAGATGGCTAATCATAAATCGTCAATAAAAAGAATTCGTCAGGCTGAAAAACGCAAATTGCATAACCGCTATTTCGCAAAAACAGCTCGTAATTCAGTTCGTAAATTACGTGCAACAACTGAAAAAGCTGTAGCAGCCGAAATGTTACCAAAAATTAGCTCAATGCTTGATAAATTGGCTAAACGTAACATTATTCACAAAAACAAAGCTTCGAACTTAAAATCGAAACTTACAATTTTTGTAAATAAATTAGCATAACAAGCTTCTAGTAAAAATACAGAAGCCCTTTTCCTTACGGAGAAGGGCTTTTTTGACATGTAATAATTGCAATTAGTATCAAAGTTTCGTTATCTTTGTGCATTCTAAATAAAATAATACAGTATGTTAGATAGTTTTTATATTAAAGGAGTGAATCTAAGCAATAAGATCAATATAAAGGATTATATTTTTATTGCTTTTGGATTGCTTTTGTATGCAGGTTCATGGAAAGCTTTTCTACTTCCACATCAAATTACAGGCGGTGGCGTAACTGGTATTGGATCTTTGGTGTATTATGCCACAGGTTTACCTATATGGGTTACTTTTTTTTCGATTAATGCCGTGCTACTGCTTATTGCAATTAAAACGCTTGGTATAAAATTTAGTTTACGCACCATATACGGTGTCAGTGTGCTTACCTTGTTTTTCTCAATTTTGCCGCAAGCTCCAATAGGTACTTTTATTGGAAAGAACGAAGATTTTATGGCTTGTGTAGTGGGAGGACTGTTGTCGGGTGTAGGTATTGGTATTGTATTTCTTTCGAACGGAAGTTCAGGAGGCACTGATATAATTGCTCGTGTGGTGAATAAATATCGGAATATTACACTTGGGCGAATTTTACTTTATTGCGATGTATTAATTGTTTCATCTTCCTATTTTCTTCAAATAGGTAGTATTGAGCGAGTTGTGTATGGCTTAACTGCTCTTACTGTAACTACACTTACGGTGGATATGGTAATTAATGGTGTGCGACAATCAGTACAGTTTTTTGTATTTTCGAAAAACTACGACGAAATAGCATCGCGCATTAATTCCGAAGTACATAGAGGTGTAACCATACTCGATGGTATGGGCTGGTATTCCAAAGAGCCAGTAAAAGTAATTACTGTTATTGCTCGCAAAAACGAGTCCATACGCATTTTTCGCATTGTAAAAGAATGCGATCCAAATGCATTTATTTCGCAATCGTCGGCAATTGGAGTTTATGGCGAAGGTTTTGATGTTATAAAAAGCAAATAATATATGTCAGGTTTTACAGCTGTAATTTTTAAAAATAAGAAGGCAATTGATTTTTCAAAAGCCTTTTCGTTTTGCCATGAACATGAGTCGAAAATGAGTGTTCGTAAGTTCGAAGGTGTTAACTATATTGTGCAGCAGCTTGTAAATAATAAATTTTCGGCCGATACAATTTTAGAGCAAAACGACGATTATTTTATTGGTATTGAAGGTGTTTTGCTAAATTTAGGGGAGCTGAAACCTGTTTTGTCTGTATCTGAGAATAGTACTTTCAACTTGCTTATTTCACTTTACGAAAAATATGGCGATGATTTTGTGAAGCAATTGCGGGGCGAGTTTAGCGGTTTTATTTTTGACAAAAAAGCTGATAAATGGTTTGTTTTTACTAATCAAACCGGTTCAAAGCGTATTTTTATTTTCGAAAACAGCAATTATTTGTTTTTTGCTTCGGAGCTAAATAGGATTTCGTTGTTAATGAAAGTTGCTGGATTAGTCCCTGTTTTATTGAAAGATGCTGCTTATTCGTTGTTGACAAGTGGTTTTATGTTGAATGAAATTACTTTTATCGAAGGTGTACAGCGTTTAATGCCTGGTTGTTATTTGAAATTTGAAAAACAGACGTCAACAGTAAACAATTATTTTCATTTGCGTAATATTGAACGTACCAACCATGCTAAAGCGCAACAGATAGAGCGAGTTGATGATTTGTTTCGACAAGCTATAAAACGTGAATTTGAGAAAGATAAACAATATAATTACAGGCATATAGCTACATTGAGTGGCGGTCTCGATTCGCGCATGACGGTGCTTATGGCACACAAGATGGGTTATGATGAACAACTCAATTTTACGTTTTCGCAAGCCAATTATCTGGATGAGCAAATTGCCAAGCAAATTGCCATTGACCATCAGC
>CAIWIS010000582.1 GCA_903912795.1 uncultured Bacteroidales bacterium | reverse complement strand
TGGTAAAAAAACAAAATATTAGTTGCTTTGATGATCATAACGGACAACTCGAAACTACTATTTACGGCGGTATTCGGTTCAAAAGTGGCTCTCCATATATTGTAAATTGGAGTGGACCTAATGGATTTACGTCGTCGAATCTCCGACTAACCAATTTGTCGCAAGGTGAATACACACTAACTGTTCGAGATTCGGCAGGGGCTATTTGCAGCAACAAATACATTATTGAGCAACCCGAAAAACTGACTATTACTACTGATAAATTTATTAGCACAAGTTGTAGTGGCGAAAATCAAGCATCGATAGATGTGAAAGTTTCAGGTGGTAAAGGTCGTTATTCTTATCAATGGACAAAAAACGGGGAGGCATTTTCAAGCAAAGAAGACATATCAAATTTAGACCATGGCACCTATATTTTAACTGTAATCGATGAAAATGCTTGCTCGGCTGTATCGGAAAAGTTCGAAATAAGCAACTTTGAACCAATTATTATTGACGTGCTAGAACAAATAAATAACAATTGTTACAATGGAACTAACGGTGCAGTAAAAGTAAATGTAAAAGGTGGAACAAAGATTCAACTATCAAGCACTGAAGTTGGCTATAATTACAACTGGACTGGACCAAACAATTTTAAAAGCACAACCAGAGACATTGAAAATCTAATCAGCGGTGAATATCAACTAATTGTAACTGACAAAACGGATTGTTCAGCTATACTGAAGGTGTTTATTTCGCAGGCAACTGAGATCATAGTAACTTCAACAACAACTCCTGTGTCGTGCTTTGGTAAAAACGACGCAACCATAAGTCTTCAGGTAAGTGGTGGAACAGCTCCTTACAGCGTTGAATGGAGTAATTATGCTACAGGTTTGAGCTTGGATAATGTATCGCCAGGAATTTATACTGCCAAGGTAATTGATGCCAATAAGTGTGAAAAAAACATTGTGATTAAAATTGACGACGAAACAAAATTCACTGTTTATCCTGTTGTAAATCAAATAACTTGCAATGGTGCTAACAATGGCAGCATACGGTTAACTATCAAAAGCAATCGTCAGTCGTTGAAAGTGAAGTGGCTCGATGGTTCAAATGCTGGTAACGAACGAAACAATTTAGCTCCAGGAATCTACACAGTAGAAATTAGCGACGGTGGCCCATGTGTCATAACCAATTCGTTTGTAATAAGCGAACCTGCAAAATTAAATATCACTTCAAAAATTAAAAATTCATTTGGTTGTGACCAATTAAATAGCGGAGCAATTGATATAGAAGTAAATGGTGGTACAAAACCATATAATTACACATGGTCTACTGGTGCAAAAACACAAGACATTCAGAGTTTACTGCCAGGAAAATACTTTGTAACCATTTCGGATTCATTGGGTTGCGAGGCTTCGGCAGTTTATGAATTACTTCGTCACGAAGCTTTAAAAATTGATGTATCAACTAAAGCAGCTTTTTGTAATGTGAGCTTAAAATACAAACAAATATGCACAGCAGCAGTAAGTGGTGGCTTGGCACCTTACACATACAAATGGTCATCGGGTGAAGTAAATGCATTGGACAACACCATTATGGAATCATTTACAAATCAGACTGTTGCACTTGAGGTAACGGATGCATTGGGTTGCAGTTCAACTTTTTATTTCAAAACAGAAATAGCACAAAGCTTGATAGAAACTCAAGTGCTGGATTGTAATAATCAGGTGTATAAATTTGATATTCAAACGCCTCCTACTGTATTTACAAACCTTAAATTCAAATGGAATTTTGGCGACGGAACAAGTTCTGATATTAAAAACCCAACACATACCTATTTAAAAGCAGGCAATTACGATGTTAAATTAAAAATTACAAGTGCCGAAGGTGAATTAAATTTCGAAACAGCATTAACAGTAGAAGCGCTACCAACTTTAAAACTCGACCGTGAACCTCGTTTTTGCAAAAATGATTCCGTAGAAATTATTGTTACAGGTGCACAAACCTACTTGTGGAATGATGGTACAAAAGGCAATCGGAAAATGATTAAACGCGAGGGCAATTATACGGTAATTGGAACATCGGCCAATGGATGCACCAATACACTTAACTTTAGTGCCAAGCATTACGACAATCAGAATTATACTATCAATACCGATAAAGTTGTATTGACACTGAACGATCCAACCCTTAAAGTATGGAGCGAAGAGGTAAACTTAACAAACTACAAATGGGATTTTAGCGATGGTACAAAAGAAGAAGGCAATTACGTAAATCATACCTACGACATTGACAGCCCACAAACCCTAAAAATTAAACTCGATGTAGTAAATCCAAATGGTTGTCAGGAAACTGCCGAAAAAACGGTTTGGCTTATAATGGAATCGCTCCCAAATACATTTACACCAAACAGCGATGGCACAAATGATAGATTCTTGAAAGGCTCCAAAATTCAAATGTTCAATTCGAATGGTGTAATTCTTTACGAAGGAAGCGAAGGTTGGGATGGTACGTACAAAGGAAAACAAGTTGGAATGGACACCTATTACTATGTGGTTTATTATTCAACTCCCGAAGGTATTGTAAACAAAGCTGGATTTGTATTTTTAGCAAAATAATTAAAACAATAAACATGCGCAATCTGCTGAAAATAGGATTTTTTACACTTACACTGCTTGTTATCAACAACATGCAAGGCCAGTCGCACATCCGTTTGAATAACTTCTGGAGCAATGGGTTTTCGCTTAATCCGGCAGCCATCAACGACTCATACCGCAATTCGGTAACCATTGCCACCCGCAAACAGTGGTTAAACTTTCCGGGCTCCCCTACCTATATTTACGCCGCTGGCACCATGTACATCGAAGATTATTCCACTCAACTTGGCCTTAAAGTGATGACCGAACGAAAAGGATATACGCAAGCTACTGACATTAATGCTGCCTATGCGTATGCATTATCCATAAACAGGGATTTGGTAATAAATATGGGGTTAACAGGCAGTTATCAGAATTTTGCTTACGACCGTAATATGATTTCGGTTGCCGACGATGAGAATTATTCAATTTACGAAAACCTATTGTTTAAAAACAGTTTTAATGCCAGTTTAGGCGTAGAAGTATTATACAAGGCAGTTAAATTTGGTTATTGCTCACAAAATATTTTTTCGGCCTTTAATATCGAAAACAAGCTTAACTTCAATACTAATCTGGCCTATTTATTTTACAAACAACAATCGGCAAATGTTGCAAATATGGGTTTAGGCATTAGCGCATTTCAATATGCCGATTTTTTTCAGGCTGAGATTAATGGTAGTGTTTTTTATAAAGCAGATGCTCAGAGCAACGAATTGCAACTCGGGTTGATATACCGAACCATGTACGAGGTTGGCGCAATTGCCGGTATCGATTTTGGGAAACTCAGGGTTTCGTATAGTTTCGATTATAATTTAGGTCAGGTACATAATCACTCGTATGGAACTCACGAAATTATGTTTACCTACAATTTCAAACCTTCACGTCATTGTAAAACCTGCCGTTGGTATTAAATCTCATGTATTATTTTCCTGCTTATGGATTATTCTCAAAAAAAAACTTACTTTTGTAATCCATTTAGATACTCGAATCTTGAATCTTGGTTCTTGACTCTTGGCTCTAAAAATCTAATAAAAAATGAAACGAGCAATATTCCCAGGCACTTTCGATCCGTTTACAATAGGCCATTATAGTATTGTAAAACGTGGTTTGAATATTTTCGACGAAATAATAATTGGCATTGGAAATAATCAATCCAAAAAAACACTTTTCAGCATCGAAAAACGTATCGAAATGATTCAGAAAGCATTTACCAACGAAAAAAGAGTAAAAGTAATTGCATACAATTCGCTTACTGTGGACTTTGCACAAGAAGTAAATGCTGGATTTATATTACGTGGACTACGCTCAGTAGGCGATTTTGAATACGAGCGCACCATTGGCGACACAAACCGAATTCTCACCGGCATCGAAACGGTAATCCTTTTTACCGAAGCCGAATATGCTCATATTTCGTCGACCGTAGCACGCGATTTAATATCGTATGGAAAAGACATCAGTTCGTTTCTACCTCCAAATATTGTATTGTAGAACAAAGATTAAAGATCAAATACTTTTTTAAAGATAAACGTTCCATCTTTGCTCTTTAATCTTTGCTCTTTACTCTCTACTCAATCTGTATATCTCGAATCATCAACTGGATATTTGTATTGCCATTGAAGTTGTTTTCTTCAATTGTATAGCAAATATCCAATGGATTCAAGGCCTTTAGATGGTCGTTAAAGGTATGCATTCTGAACGCTATTCCATTCATTACATTCTCGGAACTATTGTCAACCAATTCCAATTTCAAATGTTCCTGATCTTTTCCAACCAAACGACTTGTGCCATAATCAATTACCTTTTTGGTTACAAAAACTGGTTTCATATTGCCAGGACCAAACGGGCCAAACTGTTTTAAAACCCTAAAAAATTTGGGAGTTATATCGCTGAACGAAAGCAAGGCATCAACCTCGATTTGTGGGTAGGTTTGCTCTTCTAAAATATTTTCGAAAACAAATTTCTCAAATCGTTCCGTAAATTGCGGTATATTTTCTTCTTTAAGCGATAAGCCAGCAGCATACATGTGTCCACCAAAGTTTTCGAGCAAATCACGGCACGAATCAATAGCCTTATAAATATCGAATCCTGGAACTGAACGTGCCGAACCTGATGCCAAACCATTGGAGTTTGTAAGTACGATGGATGGCTTGTAATACTCCTCGGACAAACGCGAAGCCACAATTCCAATCACTCCTTTGTGCCAATCGGGTTTATGAACCACTATAGATCTGCGTTTGGAGTACCGCTCATCGGCAGCAATCAAAGCTATTGCCTCATCGGTAATATTCTTATCTAAATCTTTCCGGTCGTTATTGTAGTCGTTAATAGTACTGCTTTTTTCTTTGGCAAAAACAGGGTCGTTAGTCACCATAAGCTGAACGGCTTCGGTTGCTAATTTCATACGTCCTGAAGCATTGATTCTCGGGCCAATTCTAAACACTATTTCACTAATCGACAATTCTTTATCGGCCAATCCACATACTTCGATTATGCTTTTGAGGCCAATACTTGGATTGGTATTGATTTGTTTCAATCCAAAAAATGCCAATATTCGGTTTTCGCCTGTTATAGGCACAATATCCGAAGCAATACTCAATGCCACTAAATCAAGCAAAGGCGTAAGATTCGAGAAATCAATATTATTTTTAATTGCAAAAGCCTGCATTAATTTAAAACCAACTCCACATCCCGAAAGTTCTTTGTAGGGATAGGTGCAATCGCTACGTTTTGAATCGAGTACAGCAATGGCAGGAGGTAATTCAGCATCGGGCGTATGGTGGTCGCAAATTATAAAATCGATGCCCTTTTGGTTGGCATATTTTATTTTTTCAACAGCTTTAATGCCACAATCGAGTGCTACCACTAATTTAAAACCATTGTCGGCTGCAAAATCAATTCCCTGAATCGAAATTCCATATCCTTCTTTGTATCTATCAGGGATATAAAAATCGATATTATTATGAAACTGCTGTAGGAATTTATAAACTAATGCCACTGAGGTAGTTCCATCTACATCATAATCGCCATAAATCAATATTTTTTGATTTAGCTCCATGGCCTCGGATAAGCGAGCAACCGCTTTGTCCATATCGGCCATCAAAAAAGGGTCGTGTAACTGCGATAAATCGGGACGAAAAAAAACGCGTGCCTCTTCAAACGTATTTATATCACGCTTCACAAGTAAATGCGCCAAAACCGTACTTATATTTAGTTCGTCGGCAAGTGTTTTAATTTTATTCGTTTCTTCATCGGTCAGATTTTGAAAAATCCATTTGTTTATCATTGTGTTGTATTTTATCAAACTAAAAAAAAGAAAATCATCATCAGAATTAAATTGATCATCAGATTAATAATAGCATTACATTACTTCATTCCATCACATAAACCTCCACAACCTTGGTAATGTTCAATTTGTAAAAGTACAATATTATTTCAAAAATCCAATATGATTGTTTAAAAATATGCTATCTATTTGCTATACATACAATTAAAGCAAATACGCTTATAAAATAAAAATTACTATATTTGCAGTAAATAATATAGATATTATCAAAACAATAAATCATTCATTTTCTCGTTTTTAATTAAGTATTTTTGTTCCCAATTTAAAACCATGACAAATTCAACCGACAAGCCCGATTTCAGAATTGACATTTCCAAAGCTATTGAATCGCTTCAAGGTGGTGGTTTTATGCAATTTAACTCCGAATTTGGGTGGCTTACTGCTTGTGATGCATCAAGCGAAACATGCTGTAAAAAACTAATTGAATTTAAAGAAAAGCATTCAAATTGGGATTTGTTTTTACTTGTGGATAGCACTTCACGTATACAAAGTTATGTAGAAGTAGTTCCTGATATTGTGTGGGATTTGTTTGAAATAAGCGAGAAACCACTTACTGTAATACTTGATGGACTAAAAAACATGACTCCTGAAGTTTTGATGAGTAGTAATATTGGTTTTAGGATTAGTAATGAGACATTTGCAACAAACCTTTGTAGTAGAATGCGTAAACCCCTACTCTGCTTAACGCCCGATATTATTATTACAGAGAATGAACTTTCAAACAAATCATACAAAGTAACATATCGTACCAAAGAGAAGTTTAAGCCCGTTTTACCTTCGATTATAAAACTAGGTACTGGCAACGAAATTAAAATAATTCGAAAATAGAATTAGGATGAATAGAAATAAACTTCGTTTAAAATATCTACTTTACGACATAATATCGGCATTTATAGTATGGGTGCTTTTTATGCTTTTTCGCCGAACTGTAAATGATGCACAACTATTCGAGAATGTAAGAATATTTATTCCGAACTATAACTTTTTATCAATATTATTTGTATATCCTTTTGTTTGTGCGTTTTTTCACTATATATCAGGCTTTTATCTTAAGCCCGATCAGCAATCAAAAACAGGTTACATTTTAACTACATTTACATCATCTGCTCTAATATCAATTGTTATCTTTTTTGTATTACTACTCGATGATATTTTAGTTTCTTATCAATATTATTATTATTCGCTTTTAGTATTATTTATATTAATGTTCTCGATAACATTGATATTCCGTTCATTAATCATATCGGATGTAAACAATAGATTTAAAACCAAGAAATGGACAATTAACACGTTGATAATTGGAATTGGAAAAAATGCCAGTAAAATAGCTTCTGAATTAGAAAAAAATTCCTATAAAAACACACTTTACGGATTTGTATCGGTTGACAATACCACTTTTACAGTGCCGAAAGATTCAATTATTGGAAATTTCAGTCAGATTGAGCAATTGATAACCCAAAACGCCATCGAAGAGGTAATTATTGCGCTCGACGATCCGGACGAACTTAAACTTTTCAACTACATAAACACACTTTATAAATTTAATATTGATATAAAATTTACTCCACGTTTACACGAAATACTTACTGGAAGTGCACGTATAGGCAGTGTAGGGCTTAATCCACTCGTTAGCCTTACCGATATACACATGCCCGACTGGCAAATTGCTACCAAACGTGTATTTGATATAGCATTCTCAACCCTCATGTTAATTCTATTGCTCCCTGTATTTCTTTATTTTGCCATTGCTATTAAGTTCGATTCAAAGGGTCCGGTTTTTTACTTACAGGAACGAATTGGGAGATATGGCAAAGCGTTCAACATTCTGAAATTCAGAACTATGCACCAAAATGCTGAGAATGGAACCCCAAAACTTAGTAGCGCTACCGACGAAAGAGTGACCCGAATTGGAAAAATTTTACGTAAATACCGCATTGATGAATTGCCACAATTTTGGAATATATTAATGGGTGAAATGAGTGTAGTAGGTCCGCGCCCCGAACGTAAATACTATATAAATCAGATTATTGAAGATGCACCTTATTACTGCTTATTATATAAAATTCGTCCTGGATTAACGTCGTGGGGACCTATAAAAATTGGCTATTCGGACACTATCGAAAAAATGGTAGAACGCTTAAACTACGATATTATTTACATGGAAGACATGTCGTTGCTCAACGATTTGCAAATAATGATACTGACTATCGAAATCCTATTCAAAGGAAAAGGAGTCTGAAAAAGAAATTAACATCAAAACTGAAAATTAAATTTCTGAAGCTGTTTTTTTATTTATCTTTGCAGTAGTTTTTTTAAGGATAAATTATGATCAACAGAGTTTTGTGGTACGAAAAAATGATTGCATGGCGTGAGCTTCACATTAAGCAGCGTCAGTTTTTGTTAATTCTAAGTCTTGCCATAGGAATTTTTACCGCTTTTGCGGCTTTTCTTCTTAAATCGTCCATTCATTTAATACAATACTTACTCACCGAAAATTTTAGTAGAAACAACGTTAATTTTTGGTACCTCGTATTTCCTGCTATTGGCATCTTAATCACGTCACTTTTTGTTCGAAAAATTGTAAAGGACGATATCAGTCATGGTGTTACGCGCATTTTATACGCCATTTCGCAACGAAAAAGCATATTAAAACTACACAATATCTGGACTTCGCTTGTTGGAAGTAGCATAACCATCGGATTTGGAGGTTCGGTTGGAGCCGAAGCACCTATTGTACTTACTGGTTCAGCTATTGGTTCTAACTTAGGCAAGTTTTTTAAACTCGACCAAAAAACATTAATGTTGCTGGTAGGCTGTGGAGCTGCTGGTGCCATTGGTGGCATTTTCAAGGCACCTATTGCAGGTTTGGTGTTTGTGCTCGAAGTACTAATGATTGACATGACTTTGACTTCAGTAGTTCCGCTTTTAATTTCGTCGGTAACTGCAACTGCCATGTCATACATACTTTCGGGGAGTTCGTTTATGTTCAAATTCACTATTATTGAAGAATTTGATGTACATAGAATTCCATTTTTAATACTGCTTGGAATAGTTTGTGGATTGGTTTCGTTATATTTTACCCGAGGTATGAATCGGATCGAAAAGTTTTTTCGCCGATTTCGGAATCCATATTCCAAATTAGCTATTGGCGGAATAATGCTCAGTGTTCTTATTTTTATTTTCCCTCCACTTTATGGCGAAGGATATGACACGATAAGTGCATTATTGAATGGAAATTCGCTTTCAGTGCTCGATAGAAGTTTGTTTTTGAATTTAGGTAACAGTCCGTGGGTTATTGTGAGTTACTTAGCATTAATTATCGGTTTCAAGATATTTGCCACAGCTGCCACAAACGGCGCTGGAGGTGTTGGAGGTATTTTTGCTCCTTCGCTTTTTGTAGGTGCATTAACCGGATATGTGGTGGCTCATTTATTGCAAATTATGGGTTTCCAAGTACCTGATGAAAATTTTGCATTGGCGGGCATGTCGGGTCTAATGTCGGGAGTAATGCACGCACCGCTTACGGGCATTTTTCTGATTGCAGAACTCACAGGTGGATACAATTTGTTTATGACTCTAATGATAGTGTCAACCGTTTCGTACCTGACCATTATATTGTTCGAACCACATAGTTTGTATGCCATGCGATTAGCTCAAAAAGGTGAGCTGCTTACACATAACAAAGACAAAGCAGTGCTCACATTGCTTAAAACCAATAATGTGATTGAAACTGATTTAACCGTATTAGCACCAGAAATGACCCTTGGTGAGTTAGTCAAAATTATCTCGCAATCGAAACGAAATATTTTTCCAGTGGTAGATACCGAAACTAAAGTTCTGCTGGGAGTGGTATTACTCGATGAGGTTCGAAATATTATGTTTCGCCCCGAATTGTATCAGCGTTTCAATGTTCGAAAATTGATGATTTCGCCTCCGGCAACAATCAATCAGAACCTACCAATGGAAAAGGTAATGCAACTTTTCGAAGATACAGGTGCATGGAATCTGCCGGTGGTCGACAATTCGAAACGCTATATTGGATTTGTGTCAAAATCAAAAATATTTAGTTCGTACCGCCATGTGTTGGTGCATTTTTCGGACGAATGACCTGACCTCACCCCAATATTAACTTTCTTATTATTAGCTTTCTTATTTTCACAAAATCTCATTATCTTAATATCATAATATCAATCAATATCTACCAATATCAATTCAATATCAAATAATATCATCAAATTATGTCAAAACAAAAACCCACTTATACCGAAGCGCTTACCGAATTGGAACAAATACTTTCGGAATTAGAGAACGATAAAGATTTGAATATGGACGTTGTAGCCGAAAAAGTTAAAAAAGCAGCTTTATTGCTCGAAATTTGCAAAAAACAGCTCCATGAAATTGATAAAGACATCGAAAAAATAATGGATCAAATAGATTAGATTATGCAACTAAAACACTTAATAATAGCTTTTGTAGTTTTATGTTCTACGTTGGCTGCGGCACAAACTGCCGACGATAGGGGATATTTGGTTAAAGTTGGCGACCAAGCTCCAAATTTCACCATAAAACTGACTTCAGGAAAAACGGTGCAGCTAAAAGACTTACAAGGCAAGTTCAAGTCGCCCGGCGCGCGGCCGGATCACCCGGCGATGACTGCGCTCGCCAAGCAACCCTCGCTCGCCACCTCCAATACCGAGCTG
>CAIWIS010000581.1 GCA_903912795.1 uncultured Bacteroidales bacterium | reverse complement strand
GCTCATACCATTAATTACTAATTTTTCAGCACCTACCGAGGTGTAAATCTGAGTAACCGTATTCGCTTCTGCAAATTTTGGTGAGTCAAAAGCATCGTAAGCATTGGAAGCAGCAGCATCGAAATAAATCAAAGCTTCATCGGTAGTAGTTCCATTGTCAACTTGTAATCGTAGGCGTTGACGATCAGAACTCTTAACTGCCGGAGCTTTTAAAGGATTGGATGATTGGTGCGTAAGAGTTAGATTGCTATTTAGAATCAAATCACCTGATGCTTTGGCTCTTACCCAAAATGCTTGCATGGGGGGAATAATATTTGTAGTCCCTGCTGGTGAAAATTCATCAGTACTTGAATTGTATGTTTTAAACGACCATGCAGCATTACCACCACTATTAACATCGCCTGCATTGGTGCGATAATAAATTGAAGGCTCAATAAGTGAAACATTGCTACTTACAAAAGCTGAAGTCCATGTTAAATGTGATGGATACGGATTACCTATCAGATTATATCCAACTGCAGCAATAGTACTACCTTTTGTTAATGCTACAGTTACATTTCCGGCATTCAATTTTCCTCCTGTTTCAGTTGCAAAAGTAAGCGTTGCTCCAGTTGCATCTGGCAAAGCAATATAACCTTTACCAGCAACAAAGTCATTGGTGGCTACGAAAGGTTGTGTTAACCAACTTGCTCCGGCTTCATCGCGTTGATAATACGTAAAACCAGCCGGGGCTTTTGCATTCGATATCGGTGAAGACACATACCAGTTGCGGGCAGTGCCAAGGTATTGTTGAACGGTAGTGCTACCCGAACCCGTAATGCTTGCAGGTGTTAAAATGGTTGCTGTACCTGTAGCATCGGACAATAGATTCAAGGTGCCGTTGTTCACTAAAGCCGTTCCAGCCGATAATTGCTTGCCTGCGTTTACATTAAGCACTTTACCTGCATTGACAGTAAGCGTTGGAAGGCTTACATTCGATGCAATGTTTACACCTGCAGCATTGTCAACAATATAAGCAGCCGCACCATTAAATGTACCTGCATTATTAATTGTCTGAGCACTTGTTCCGCCAAATGTAACTGTTTCGGTAGCATTAATGGTAAGTGTTCCGCCCGAAGCAACATTAATATCTCCTTTTAAAGTAAACGGATATGGTCCTGCCGATGAAGCACTCGAATTTAGTGTGGCACCATTTTCAACGGTAATATTACCATTAATAGTAAGTTGGGCTTTAATTCCAATGACCCATGACCCTGACGTTACTTTAATATTATCCATTGTCATTTGAGATGATGAAGCATTATTCGTTCCTGATGCTGTTGGTTCGTCCAACTCCACATTTGCATAAGTTCTATTAACGATAACCGGAAGAGTTGTTGCGTTTTTGTGTATATAATTACTTCCTGTCTGGAATACTACCACCGAATTTGGATTAGCTGCTCCAAAAGGATGTGCACCATCAATAAAGATGAATGTAGAACCACTGGCAAAAACTACAGAATTATAAGTTGTAGCACCAAATGGACTACCTGAAAAAGCAGTTCCTGCGGTAAACGAACTTCCACTTTGGAAGGTAATGCCACTGGTATTTGCAGCAGTTAGTCTGTGTGCAGCGGTGCTATAGGTCATTGTACCAGCTATCGAGCCGGTGGCGCCGGTGCCAACAGCTACGGTGATGGCATTGGTTGCCTGCGCAATATTGAGTGCCGAACCTGCACCAACAGACAAATCAACTCCTGCTTCACCTGCAATGGTTAGTGTGGCTGCTGCAGCCGATTGCAACTCCACAGTGGTGCTGTTTGAAATCAACAATTGCCCAATGGTCTGAGTTGTCAAACCTGTTAATACAACGGAACCTCCACCATTTATCTGTAATATATCATTTATTTCAGGGGTGGTTCTTTCTGGCGTCCAGTTAGCAGCAGTTGCTACCGATGCCGTTCCTGTTTGATTCCAGGTATATGTAACAGGAGACTGCAGCACTCTACCGCTGCAAGTAACATTTACCGCTGAGGCTCCACCTCCAGTACATGCTACAACCTCACTATTGTAGTT
>CAIWIS010000580.1 GCA_903912795.1 uncultured Bacteroidales bacterium | reverse complement strand
TGTAAAGCAAAATATAAAAAACGGTATTATATAAATATATTTTCTCATAAATATTTTATTTTAATAATTTTGTAAATTAATTTCAATCAGCATAAGAAGTGCCAATTGTTGGTTTGAAAAAAACGTGGGTAAAAACTTTCTATTACTGCAACTTATCGTAAAAAACATTATGCATTCCGATACAACTATAAATTGTATTAAAAATGAGCATTTTGAGTGCATTACCCTGCAATAGAGTCCCCGAAAATGATTACTTTTGTTACTTGCCTTTGTGTACAGTTAAATGAAACATCCGGTTATTTATAAGCGCGTTGTAACGAAAAAAACTTTAGTCGGTGTCCTTTTCGGTGTTTAGCCTTGCGCAAAGGCATTTTTGCATCTATAGCATGAGGTGGCAGACCTTGCTAAAGAAGCCCCTCAGCCCCTAAAGAGGGATAAGAGTAATTTTTAAAAAGAATTTAAAATAGAATGGGGAATTTGTGTTTTCGGGATAAGTAGATCCATCATAATTTGATGTAATAATCCCACAACAATGTAAAGAGGAAAGCAAACTGCTGAGCAGCATGTTCTTCACGTTAAGGAGATAAATTACGTTTAAAATGCGGTGTAAAAAAACTTATCACAAAAACCCGAATATCACATTCGCATTTCTGCTTTCTTAAAAAATTCGATGCGAAGATAAAAGAAAATGTTCAAAGTGCAAAATAATATTACTCCTCCATATTAATGTTAATAGTAATTAACTCTATTGGTGCCTGCTATTTTTTGTTAGAAATGGTATGGGTAGAATGAATATTTTTAAAAATCGTCATTGTTGTAAATATTTTAGATTATCTTTGGTTTTGAGTGTTTATGTACCAAAGGAATTGGTGGTGTTTGTATTGAAACCTCATGCACTATCTTAAAGAAGTCGGTATTGGGAAAGAGTAACTCGGATGAATTCTATTTTTTTGTTAATAATACAACCAACTATACTTTTTTTTCTCCTTTTTGGGCTTTTCTGGCTTTTTGCTGTAATCGAAATACACTTTGTACGAAATACTTGGAATGATGGAGAAAGCTCCCATTTTGTATAACTTTAAAGGTTTGTTGTAATTGGTCATGTTTTGGAGGTCGTTATCATTATCAAAATAATAATTAACTGGATTAATGTGATTGTAGGCGTTGTAGAGTGAGTAAGTCCAAACTGCTTTGTTACCATGTTTGGTAGTAATGGTGTGGTTAAAGCCCAAATCCAAACGATGATAAGCCTGCATGCGGTCGGAATTTTTAGCTCCATAAATCATTTCAATGCCGGTTTGACCAAAGTACGGATTAAAAGTGTAGTATTTGCCCAATGCGGGTGTGTAAGGAGTGCCACTCTGTAGTATCCATACCGCACTAAAATCCCAGTTCTTGGGTAATTTGCGATTCACATTTAGTGTAAAACTATGTGGACGATTGTAATCAAATTCATAGGTTTTACCACTATTGATATTTGCAAACCGACGATTGGAATACGACCAACCATAGCTCAACGAACCTGTCCATTTCCCCGTGTTTTTCTTGAACATAAATTCTGCTCCATAAGCAATTCCTACACCTTCGGATTCAATTTTATTCTCAACGGCCGTAATGCCGACCATATTCTCGTAACCTTCTTTGAGTGTTACCAAATGTTGCATTTTTTTGTAATATACATTGCTTTCGGCGCTGAATTTTCCGTTCCCAAAACTACCGTTCCACGATGCTGAATACT
>CAIWIS010000579.1 GCA_903912795.1 uncultured Bacteroidales bacterium | reverse complement strand
TATGCTTATGGAGGAGCCCTCGATGTAGGTAAAGCTAGTACCAATGCAGTAGTTAATAGTAGTATTCTTATCCTTTTCTTTAACTTATTGATAACCAATTTAATGCTGAATCAATAAGATAGACAACTGACGACAGACAACTTATGTATGTTGTAATGATGTAAGAGTAAGAGTTATTCTGCCCCAAGCCCCTAAAGGGGATGTTGAATAGTACCGAAAGTTTTCTTTTCTTGCTCCCCTTTAGGGGTTGGGGGCAGTTTTATTATACTTTACAAACTAAATAAAAATGATTGAAGTAAAAAATATAGATAAATCCTTTGACGGAAACCAAGTATTGAAAAACGTTTCGGCTGTTTTTGAGAATGGTAAAACAAATATGATAATTGGTGCTAGTGGCTCAGGCAAAACGGTATTGATGAAAAGCGTAATTGGGCTTCACCGTATTGACAAAGGACGCATTGAATACGATGGCCGCAACTTACCTGATATGCGCATGAGCGAAATTCGCACATTACGTCGTGAAGTAGGTATGCTTTTTCAGGGTTCAGCTTTGTTCGATTCGCTTTCGGTGCTCGAAAACGTAATGTATCCGCTCGAAATGTTTTCGAAAACAACGAAAGAAGAAATGATTGAACGTGCCCGTTTTTGCTTGCAACATGTTGATTTAAAGGAAAAAGCTTACGGTCTGGCTCCATCCGAAATTAGTGGAGGTATGCAAAAGCGTGTTGCCATAGCACGTGCCATAGCCCTGCAACCCAAGTATTTGTTTTGTGATGAGCCTAACTCAGGCCTTGATCCACAAACTTCGCTTATTATTGATCAACTCATTCACGAAATAACACGCGAATTCGATATTACAACAATTATAAATTCGCACGACATGAATTCCGTAATGGAAATTGGCGAGAATATTATCTTTATCAATAAGGGCGAAAAAGCATGGCAAGGAACAAAAGAAGACATCTTCCACGTTGAAAATGAAGACTTAAACAACTTTGTTTTTGCCTCGGAGCTTTACAAAAAAGTGAAAAAGGCGAATTCGTGATTGGTTTAGCCAAATTATAATCCTGATATGATATTTGATGGAATAATACTACGGATGTACACAACATCACCAACCAGATTATAGATAATTGCCATTTTTTTGTAATTTACACGGCGAGGATATGGTCCGTATTGTTGTAATGTCTTTATAGTTTGAATTGGATAAACATGTGCACTGTTAGTAAGTTTTCGCATCTCTTGAAATAATCCATTCAAGTACTTTAAAGCTGTAGCAGGAGCTTTGTAATTAATACTTATTACGTTCGACAGGTTATCTAAATCACTCTGAGCAGCTTCTGAAATTACGACTTTGAAGTTATTCATAATTTTCGAACATCAACTCCGTAATTTTTACTTAAAATTTCACAGCAGCGATCATAAGATTCGTTGAGGTTGTATGTTTTTTCATCTGAAATAATATCAGGCAATGGCTTTTCAACGGTTGCAACACCTGGATGTTTTGAAACTTCACTAAATAATCGTCTGCCCGCTGGCCTTGATATGTCAATTTTCACAGTAACTATATTCATAATTTCATTTTTTTTTCTGCAAATATAAAACTATTTTACAAAACTCTGCATTATTTTACTTTTTACAAACTTCCAGTTCAATTTTCCCCAAATACAAACCGCTTTTGCCCATTTGAGCAATCACTACTTTGCGCCCATCGAGATTCGTTTCGGTGGTATTTTCGAGCATGGTGTGCGAGTGCCCACCAATAATCACATCAATATTGCGTGTTTCGCGCGCCACTTGAAAGTCGTTTACTTCTTTAGCCATGGCATCCGATCCTAAATGCGATAGGCAAATTACAAGGTCACATTTTTTGTTTTTCTTGAGGTAGGTTGCCATTTCATTTGCAACTTTAACAGGGTCAGTAAAAACCATTCCACGATAATTGCTTTCAATAATCAAACTTTTGGGTTGCACGTTCAATGCCATTATTCCAATACGCAAACCGAAACGTTTTAGCACCAAATAGGGCTCAATAAAATCTTTGAGCGGCGTATTTTTCACATCGTAATTACTGCTTACAATAGGAAATTTTGCATTTTGGAGTATTACCGCTAGCGTATCAATTCCATTGTCGAATTCATGATTCCCGAGCGTAACGGCATCGTATTTCATTTTATTCAAGGCTTCAACCTCAATACGCCCATTAAAAAAATTAAAATAAGGTGTGCCTTGCGAGAAATCGCCAGCATCGAGCAACAAAACTTTTGGCTCTTCATTCCTAATTTTTTGTATCAAACCCATTCGTCGAGCATATCCACCCATATCAGATGTTTTGAGAGTAGATTTCTCAGTTGGTTCTACTTGACTGTGCGTGTCGTTGGTATGCAATATTACTAGCTTTACTTTTTCGCCACCAATTAAAACAGTGCTACAAGCAATCAATAATATGAATGTGATTCTAATGTAATTTCTCATGGAATATAAATATTATTTATACTTTGAACCAGTTCGAAGAATCATTCCTGAATTGTACAAAGCAAAACAAAGTTAAACCTTTTTTTTGAAAACCATATATAACAATTAAAAATAACTGGACATGATGGAAATACTCGCAGTTAAGTGATTGTGTTGAGAATGTTCAAAATTTTCGAGAAATAAGTTTCATAAGAGATAGTTTTATAAATTGATACTAAATTTGACCAATTGTTATATCTTTGTATTTGGTTAAAAGTAAATTATAAACATCATGAAAAAATCAATTCTATCTCTGGCTATTTTAATTCACGTTATTTTTACTACTAATTCACAAACAGTAATAAAGCGCGAAACGTTAACTCAAAAAGGTTTTAATCCGGTATTAAATACTCCGGGCGATAAACTTTTGTTTACTGCAAGCGGCTTTTCGGGTTTGAATTTGGTTGATTTGTCAACAAATCAGGTTACAGAGATTTCGAAAGAAGCCGGAGCCGGCTATGAACCACAATTTTCGACCGACAATGCACAAATTTTTTATCGTAAAACTACCTTCGAAAACAACCGCCGATTTAATGCCGTACTAAGTTTCGACATCAAAACCAAACGCAACAGCGAATTGCTAGCTCCTCAACGCATGTTGAACAAAATTTACCCGCTCACCAATGGCGTCATTGCATTTTCGGGAAAAAACATATTACGTGCCACTGCTACTAAATCAACAGATGCGCCAATCGTAGTATCGGCCAACGATGAGTTGAGAATCATGCTTTACAATGGTAAAATCTCTTATCTCAATCCACTGAATATGCCTGAGCCCCGTTATATTTGGGTGTCACTTTCGCCCGATAGTAAAAAAATTCTGTTTACAGCAGCTGGAAAAGGAACTTATATTTGCGATTTGAATGGAAAAATTCTTAGTTCGCTCGGCAGTATAAATGCTCCAGTTTGGTTCAACAATGATTATGTAGTAGCCATGGAAGACAAGGATGATGGGCATCGGATTATTTCTTCCAAAATTGTATTAATTTCGGTTGTAAAAAAGACAAAAACAAACATTAGTACAACTGACAAAATAGCCATGTATCCAACTGCTTCGGGCAAAGCTAATCGCATAGCTTATCATGCTGAAAATGGTGAGATTGAAGTGGTGGAGGTGGAATTCTAGACAACAGATGTATTGATGTGATGATATGGTGATGTGATAATGTGGAGATATGCTAGCTCGAATTTACCGCCAAAATACTAACTTCAGAATACTAATAAATAAACAGAATCTTGCACATGATAGCCTGTTCCCTCTCCACTTGGAGAGGGTTAGGGTGAGGTAAAAAAACTTGAAACATGAAACGAACATACTTTCTTTTAATACTTGCTATTCAATTCAGCATTCTGAGTGCTCAAAATCTGACTGGTGTAAAAATATATATCAATCCAGGTCATGGTGGTTTTGATGCCGACGACCGCAATGTGCCGATTGCTCCTTATGCCTCGGGCGATAAGAATGGATTTTGGGAGTCGCAAAGTAATTTGGATAAAGG
>CAIWIS010000578.1 GCA_903912795.1 uncultured Bacteroidales bacterium | reverse complement strand
TTCGATATTCGGCCTATCAGCTCAGAATAATGCTGATGCTGAGAAGCTTATAAACAAACTATTGACTTCGGTTAAAACCACTGCCATCAAAACCAACTTTCAGCTTTTGGTAACCGAAAAAAATGCCGTAAATTCGCAGCCAATTTCAGGAACATTTATTATGAAAGCTAATAAATTCTTACTTGAAATGAACGAAACAAAGGTTTGGTTTGATGGTAAAACTCAATGGGCTTATTCGTTAAGCGACAATGAAGTTTCGATTACTGAACCAACCGACGACGAACTCGCATTGATAAACCCAATGGCAATTTTAGCATCATTCAAAGCAAAATCGTGGATTCGTTACGGGAAAGCAAAATCGACAAGTTCTGAATTGATTGAACTGATTCCAAAAAATAAAAAAGACGATTTTGCAAAAGTAGAAGTGCAGTTTAATAAAAAAACCAAAACATTGGAATTTATCCGATTATTGGATAAAAAAAAATCAGTAACATTATTAAAACTAATAAATTACAAGAATATCGGAAATGTGGCCGATGATACATTTACATTCAAAAAAGCAAATTATAAACAAGTACAAATTAACGATTTACGCTAACACTATTCTAATAAGTCTACGTTCGTAAAATTCGTTTAATTCGTAAAATACGTAAAATTACATGACAGAAAAAGTACGTTGCTTGATAATAGGATCAGGCCCAGCAGGTTACACAGCCGCTATTTATGCTTCGAGAGCTAATCTTTCACCTGTTTTGTACGAAGGCATGCAGCCCGGAGGACAATTAACCACAACCAATGAGGTTGAAAATTTTCCTGGTTACCCCGAAGGTATTACAGGCCCCGAATTGATGGAAGACTTAAAAAAACAATCTCAACGATTTGGAGCCGATATCCGTTTCGGATATGTTACAGCTACCGACCTTTCGGTTGCTCCCTACAAAGTAACTATTGATGGCGAAAAAACTATTGAAGCCGATACGCTTATCATATCGACTGGCGCTACAGCTAAATACCTTGGCTTAGCGGATGAAAATAAATATGCAGGTTCAGGAGTGTCGGCTTGTGCTACTTGTGATGGATTTTTCTACCGTAAACGTAAAGTGGCTGTAGTTGGCGGTGGTGATACTGCTTGCGAAGAAGCAACTTACCTCGCAGGTTTGGCCGATAAAGTTTTCTTGATTGTACGCAAACCATTCCTACGTGCTTCAAAAATTATGCAGGAACGTGTATTGGCTAATCCAAAAATTGAAGTACTTTTTGAGCATGAAACACTTGGCCTAACAGGCGAAATGGTGGTACAAGGTGCTAATTTAGTAAAACGCCGTGGCGAAGCCGACGAAACACAAGTTCATATCGAAATTGATGGCTTCTTTCTAGCTATTGGTCACAAACCCAATTCGGATGTATTTAAACCATGGATTGAAACCGACGAAGTAGGTTATATCAAAACCATTCCGGGCACTCCGCGCACCAATATCCCGGGTGTATTTGCTTCGGGCGATGTAGCCGACCCACATTACCGTCAGGCCATTACAGCAGCAGGTAGTGGTTGTCAAGCAGCTATTGAAGCAGAACGCTATTTAAGCGAAAAAGGAATCTAAAAAAACAAATAGGTCGATGGAGACGCACTTGCCTGCGGCAGGCAGAGTCCAAATTGGCCTATTTTGTTTGTAAAATCGGTATCATTCGCTGTCCAACACTTTTACTAATTGACCTGTTAATTCTTTTCGGGAGTATTTTTCGATGGAAGTTGAATTTACTGTTAAAGCAGATTTTTGGAATTTTTGATAATAAGTCAGGATTGCTTGCTTGGTGGCTGCAAAATCGTCAAAATCGACCATAATTCCGGCTTGTGACTGGCTTAGCACATCAGCTACATCGCCATCCGTGGGTCCTACAGCTAAAACAGGACGTTTTGCGGCCAGGTATTCGAAGAATTTACCAGTAAGGATTCCTTTGGCATTGTTGGAGTTATTTATCAAAAGCAGCAAAACCTGCGATTGCTTTTGCATTTGTATAGCTTCAGCGTGTGATAAATAGGCAATTTTATCAACCTGGTCATTCAATCCGTTTTTTTCAATTTCTTCGAAAACCGAAAAGTCGGTTTTACCAACCAAACGAATTATTAAATCGGCTTTAAATTGCTCATTTTCATGACATAATTCAGCCATTACTTTCCAAAGAATTTTTGGATTTCGAGCAGCATTTAAAGTACCAATATGTGCCAACGAAAATTTCTGATCAAGTTTAACGTGCTCAGTAAGCGTATCGTCATTGTCGTATCCGTTAGTAATAACTTCTAATCGTTTAGGATTTAATAGCTCAAATTCGGACTTCATACCATTGGAAACTACTAACACAGCATTTGCACGTTGAATAACCTTACGTTCCAAAGCATGATGCAATTTATCAGCAATAAAAGTAAGATTTAAATCGGCATAAAAATCAATATTTGTCCAAGGATCGCGGAAATCGGCAATCCATTTCAGATTTGGCATGCGCTTTTTTAAACCTAGCCCAATTAAATGCATGGAGTGTGGTGGGCCAGTAGTAATGATAGTATCTATTTTATTATCAACAAGATAATTTGAAATAAATTTAACCGATGGGCGTATCCAGAAACAGCGAGGATCTGGAATCAGAAAATTACCACGTATCCAAATTGATAGTTTTTCTTTCCAACCTGCTTTTTTATTTTCCGAAATAAAACCAGCGTTTATCTTTTCACCTTTCTTACCAACTAAATTGCGGTAAATATTATATGGCTCCCAAATTGGTTTTTTCAGAACAGTTATGTCAGTAGGAATATCTTTTGCAAACGATAAATCCTCCGAAGGATATTCTGGGTTCGAAGGTGTGTAAATTACAGGTTCC
>CAIWIS010000577.1 GCA_903912795.1 uncultured Bacteroidales bacterium | reverse complement strand
ATACCTGTACCACCAGTTTGTTGCCTCGTTGTTGGTGTCAATCCAGAAATTCAGCGAACGAAGGTAAGCCGACCGCACTTCATCTTTAGCATAATATACATTTTCGGGATTTTCGTAAGCACCTGCCAGCGAAATCAGGTTCAAAACATGTTTACGTGGCGAACCATCTTTGGCGGCATAATTAATATCAGTAAAACTACCGTTGCTGTTCATTTTCTTTAAAAGGGCCTCCACCGAACTCTTCGACGGATTGTTGAGGTACTCGTTGTACATTCGGTTGTAGATTTTTTTAAAATCGTTTGCCGCAGTGGATTGCACTATTAGTATCATTCCGAGTAGTGCAAATTTAAATGTTCGTTTCATATCGAGTTGTTATTTAGTTATTTTTTGTTCTGTACTCTCAAAATATTGTTGGTCTTTTTCTACTGTTTCCCGTTGTTTCTTTCGCTCTGCATCCGAAATTACAGGAGTTTCGATTCCTGTCCTGACACTTACCTGCATTCTTTTTGGTTCGTCACGATAAAGCATTTTTATAGTGGGTGCGTTGGTGTAAAACACCAGCGTATCTGGTTTTGGTGAATTAACGCCCCCGAAGTAAGTACGTGCAATTACCGTAATTTTACCCGCTCGTGCTGTTGTGCGTACAAGCAGTGGCGCAGTTCCTTTGATTACCCGTACCGGATTTGCACCAATTTCTACTCCTCCAATAATTGTGCCTTCGCCCTGAATGCTGAATTCTATCTGTTCGTTTGCCAATTGTTTTACATAGCCTTTTTCGTCAACTACCGATGCAGTAATTTGAATTATATCACTACTATTAGCAACAATGTTTGTAAATGCAATGCTGTCAAGCATGAGTTTAATGTTTTCGGAACGTCGCGAAGGCATAACCGTTTTTCGAATTACAACTTTTCCTGCTATTATTCCTTCGGCAATTATTTTCGCTTTATCAGCCTGTCCGGCACGATGCAATGCCCGTATGGTAACGAAATCGAATGCATTTTCGAATGTTAGCGGTTCGTAAGGCAATCCGGTTACATTCTTTTTTACGATCTGAATCAAGGTATCCGTATAAAATTTATTTTGCCAGGAATTTGTTGAATTAAAGTAATTAATAGAGTTTGCAGATTGCCGGAGTGGTTTTACTATGAGCAATCTAACACTATCACAATTGGAGTATATTGTAACATCAGTTGGTGAAACGGGTGTCATGGCATTGGCTACAAAAAGCACAGGACCACAGTCGGCGTTCATTAACTTTTTTGCAGGATTGCGCTGACTCTGAAACATATAATACGAATATTTTGGCTGTCGAAATTCATCCATTATTCCACCATAAAACGGGTCGGGATGATAGCCCCGCTGATGGTCGAACGAATGCCATAATGCGCCGCCAATATGTGCTGCCGGCGATTTAAACAACTGATCGATGGTAAGTGAACCTTCGTAGCTCTTTTTGGCATAATGTTGTGCCTGAAAGAGCAATCCCTGCTCACTCCAGTCGCGAGGCACACGGCTGTACGAATTATGGGAGTACCAATCGTCCACGCAATCGCCAAACTCGCGGGTAAAACAACATTTTCCCAGTTTTGAATAATATTCTTCCTTTTTGGGTGCCGTGTAAATCACATCAAACAATTCATTTCCCTTGCTAATATCATCGCAGGCAGCGTAACATCCTTTTCCGGGATATTCATCATGAACGGCTTTGTATGCTCTTTCGGCAAATTCGGCAGGAAAATGTGTTTCGTTCAGAATAGGCTCCCAAAGCAAAACAGAAGGATGGTTACGGTCGCGACGGACCATATTCCGGATATCCGACAGAACTTTCATTTCAAAATCGCCGTTGTCGTTCCAAAACTGCCAACCCGGAGTAGCCACAATTACAAACATCCCCAATTGATCGCAGGCATCCATAAAAGCCGGATCCTGCGGATAATGTGCGCTACGAATAATGGATATCCCTGCGTCGCGCATTTTTCTGACATCGGCATAATGCAGGTTGTTGGTAAGTGCCATGCCGATATAACCGAAGTCCTGATGGCGGTTTACGCCCAGTAATTTTTCATTTAAAATTTCAGCATTAATGCTCAAACCTTTTTCGGGAATAAACTCAATAGTTCGTATTCCTGTTTTGGTTTCAATAGCATCGTAAACCTTTTTGTTTGAGCTGATTTCCGATTGCAGGGTGTGTAGATACGGATGGTCGGGATGCCACAGAGCCGGATTTTTAATGGTGAAGATTTGTACAATTACTTTCGTTTCACCGCCGT
>CAIWIS010000576.1 GCA_903912795.1 uncultured Bacteroidales bacterium | reverse complement strand
ATTGTGATGTATTGTTTGTTTTAATTGATAAGTAGAAATAAATAATAACAAGCATCTGACTTAATACAAAATAAAAACTTAAAACAACAGAAATGATATGCAATAAGATTACCAGTCTTAATTTATTTGGTAAGTTTAATTTTTATAAATTAATATAAATTCGATCAATTACAGGACAAAGATATGGTTTATTTATCAAAATTGTCACTTTTTTAACAGAATATTTTACAGTACAACAGCCTGATACGCAACAAAAAGAAAACGCTTGAATTTCAAGTATTGAAATTCAAGCGTTACAACAAAAAATTTGTTATTATTTTTGAGTATCCAACTGATTTACAAGTGGGTTAGCATACATTTCGAGCATTTTACGCATTAAAAAATCATCATCGCGATTTTCAATTTTAATTTTTTCAATTTGCATTTCGAGGTATTTTTCAAAATCAAGCTTTTCAATCAGTGTATAATCTTTTTCGAATCGACCAGTACCATCCAAAATATCGAAAGCAATTTTGTTGACATTAAAAATGGTATACCCTAAATAAATATGCTTATCAATAAGTTGTGCAATAACAGTATACAATTCGTTTTTATTGCTTATAGCATTGCCTAAGTTCAGGATATCATCGTTAATACAAGCATTCATGGTGTAAACCACTTTTCCTTTGTAACCCATTACACCCGTTTGCATATTTAGCAAATCGTCCTGAGGAGCCTTTTTAAAGTCAGGGTTATCACGCTTTTGTTGAAATTCTTTGGCTTTCAGGAAATCGCATGGGTCGTACTCGTACGAAATGCTTAGCGGACAAATATTTAGACTGGAAAGATTTTCGGCAATCGTCGACTTCCCACCCATATTGAGCATTTTCAGCAAACTTTCTTGTGTGCGGTCGTTAGCATCTTTGGCGCGTCCTTCGCGTTGAGCAAGCCAAATGGATTGGTTTTTATCCTGAATAGTATGTGTAATATAAGCCGAAAGCAACTGCGAGCTTTCCAACACCTGACGAGCACTCAATCCACGTTTTACAATAAAACTCTTATTTACACGTACCAAATCTTCAATCCACGGAAATACCAATAAATTATCGCCTATGGCAATCTCAACAGTATCCATATCGTTTTGGATTAGCTTAGCGCACAGTAATGCCGAATCGAGGATAATATCGCGATGGTTGGAGATATACAAATAGGGGTTTTGCTTATTTATATGCTCAATGCCTTTCAAATCAATACCTTTGGTCAAATTAGCTTCGATGTATTGAAGAAACGGATACACCATATTCTTTTGAAAATCAAAATTGGTTGTAAACGAATTTAAACGTTGTTTGAGCACTTCTTTAGGCATAAGCGGGTAAATTGTGCTCAATACCTTCATAAAAGGTTTTTCGTTGCTTAAACGCTCAAGTGCTGCTGGTATCTGGTCGTTGCTATAACAACGGATTTCATCAAAATTCATATCTTCTTTTTTTATGTTATTAGCTTCGTGTTATTTGGCTTCGCCGTTAATTGGCACTTCGTGCGTTATTAGGGCTTCGCCGTTATTTGGCACTTCGTGCGTTAATTGCGTCGCGTTATTGGCACTTCGTGCGTTATTAGGGCTTCGCCGTTATTGGCACTTCGTGCGTTATTGGTGCCCTGCCTGCCGCAGGTAGGTTCGCCGTTATTGATTGTTATTTTTTACTTTCTTTTTTCTTTGGTCTTTGTTCTTTGCTCTTTACTCTTTGTTCTAAAACAAAAAACTCAGATAAATAAAAATTACGGGTGCAGCAAGTAGCATACTATCAAACCGATCGAGCAAACCGCCGTGACCGGGAATAATATTGCCTGAATCCTTAATATTAACTGTACGTTTAAGTAACGACTCAATTAAATCGCCAAAAGTGCCAAAAATCACAATAATTTCGGAGAATATAAGCCACTGAAGAAGTGACAGTTCCGGAATAAACAACGAAAATACATAGCCCGACACTAGTGCCGCAATAGCTCCTCCAACGAAGCCTTCCCACGATTTTTTAGGTGAGATTCGTTCAAACAATCGGTGTTTACCCAAAGTAACTCCAAACAAATATGCACCAGTATCGTTTACCCAAATTGTTACAAATACGGCAATTAGAATTATCGGTTTATATATAGCATGGTCGATAAAACCTATGAAATTAAGTAGCGAAAAAGGCAATGCAATAATTACCTGACCCAATATAAAATAAGCCCAATTATGTATTGGATTGGGTTTACGGGTATAAAGTTCGGCAATTAAAGCCAAAACCAAAAACAAGCCATAAATGGAATAAATTGGAAAATGAATATTTGCAGAAGCCTGCAAATAAGAGCACGCAAAAAGCACCATGCCACCTACAGCACTCATAGCGGTATTAACCTGAACTTGTTCTTGACTGTTTGTTAATTTATGAAATTCGGAAACGGCAAGTCCTGTAATAACCGTAAAAACAGCTACAAAAGCAATTGGATTCCATAATATTGAGCCTACAACAAGCACTACAAAAACAAAACCACTGAGCGTTCGCATCAAAAAGTTATTCATATTCTATTCAAGGTGTGTTTATATTCCTATTGCAAAGATACATTTATTTATTTATAGATTGTAATTTGAACAAATTAAATGAGAATTTTTTAAAATTCAACTTTATTTACAAAGAACACGCTTCTGCGCGATTTGTCTTCTTGATTTTTAAGCGACTGAGAACCATAAATCAAAAAATAATTCGCGTACCAATACTCGGCACCTGAGGCTGTATAAGTAACTTTTTCGTTTTCATTACCCGACTTAATATAATCCAACGTTGTTTCTTTTTCGATAGTACCATCAAAACCAATAATTTTAGAACCAATAACTCCACCTGAGGTATAAACCAATGCAATGTGTGAATCGGTTTTTTCGGAAATGCGGATAAACCGCTTGGGAGTGTATGGTCGCTCTATTGGATTCATATTAAATGATTGATCCCAAAGCAATTCGCCATTGAATGAAAACCCTGCAACAAAAGCATGCGTATACTGATAACCTGCAAAAACCGAATGTGTTTGATAGCGAGTCATTGCCATTCCATTTACAAACGTAGTAATAGGAGTTGTAAATGTATTGTATGTAGCCTTATACACCTCTCCTATCAGCAAATAACCTGTTGGCATTAGAATAACATCGTGCGTAATGACATTGTACTTAATACTTAATTCCTTGCCCTTTTTGGCATAAATCTCCTTTACTTTATTGGTGATTTTTTGCGTCAGTTCGGATTTATTCTCCATAAACTTCTTCATATCCAAAAAGTTAATATAGTTCATATAACTCATTTTATTATCAATGGCTTTAGCAAAGAATATTCCTTCAGATTGACCTGCAGCAGAGCGCGAATAAGTACCCGTATATATCATCTCGTTATCGGCAACCCTTGAACCCGAAACAGTTGATACCACCTTATCGCCTATTCCTGTGAGCTGTATATTATTGCAAAATTCGCAATTGCCATTTACTGACATCAAATTAAGCTCACATACTCCTTTTTTAATATATTTATTTACAAACACCAACAATTCGCCGGAAACTGGCGAGAATTGATAGTTAACCACACTTGCCTTTTTGCCTGCTTCCTTTTCAATGCATTCGCTTATAAGCGATTGACCTGTTTGCAAATCGATTTGAACAATGCAGGTTTTATTCTTTTGACGTGCTTGAAGCCATGCTTTGAAATTTACGATTTTCATGTCTTGCAATATTACATTCCTAGGCAAATTTCCTTT
>CAIWIS010000575.1 GCA_903912795.1 uncultured Bacteroidales bacterium | reverse complement strand
CGCATAAAGTTAACCGATTTGTCGAACACATTTTTATAGTTATGAGCTCTTTTTGCAAAGGTGTCTATTTCGGCTTGCGGTCTGTTTAGTACTTTTGCAAGTTTCCAGATGTTATAATCAGCAAAAGCATACTCCAATGTTCTGGCTGTATTTTCCTTTTTGCCCACATTGTATGGAATATATCCCAATTTATTGTAATAATCAACTCCAAACCTACCTACAGAGCTCATTGGCCCTTCGTTTTGACTATTTTTTAAAATGGCTTCGTAAAGCGTATTTATCTCTTTATTCGGAATTCCTTTCAGGTAAGAATCCGCAATAAGAATGGCTGAATTGGAACCAACCATACAATCTCTATGACCCGGACTAGCCCATTCGGGTAACCAGCCACTTTCTTTATATGCATTTGCCAACCCTTCCAAAATCTGACTGTTAAGTTCCGGAAACACGATAGTTAATAGTGGAAATGCAGCTCTGAAAGTATCCCAAAATCCATTGTCGGTAAACATATACCCATCCAACACTTTTCCGTTGTAAGGGCTATAATGAACAATTTTATTGTCCTTGTCAAATTCGTAAAACTTACGCGGAAAAAGCATGGTACGATACATGGCCGTGTAAAAGGTGGTCAACTGTGCATCGGTACCGCCTTCAACCTTAATTCGGCTTAATTGCTTGTTCCATTCGGCTTTGCCCTTTTGTGCTATTTGGTCGAAAGTATTATCTCCAATTTCATTTTTAAGGTTAAGTTCAGCTTGCTCAAAACTGATAAATGAAGAAGCAATTTTCAGATTCACCTGTTCGTTTGCTTTTGTTTTAAAGCGGATAATACTGCCCGAATGTTTACTTTCAACCTCTAATTTATCCTCCAAAATCGTCCCATCTTCTACGGTAAAAGATTGTTCAAAATCCTTATCAACATAAATTACAAAATAATTCTTGAAATTGTAGGGAACACCACCTGAAGCATTACGGGCATAGCCAATAATTTTTCGCTCGTTGGGAAAAACCTTGATATATGAATTTTTGAAAAATGCATCCACAATTAAATAGGCTTTATCCGTTTGTGGATAGGTAATTCTGAAACAAGCGGCTCTTTCGGTTGGTGTAATTTCAACAGTTGTATTATAATTGGCCAAATACGCTTTGTAATAATGTGGACTTGAAATCTCCGCTTTGTGCGAATACCACGATTCGCGTTTCTCTTCGTCGAAAACCAAATTTTCGGTAGTTGCAAAAATTGAAAAAGCGCCATAGTCATTTATCCATGGCGATGGTTGGTGTGTTTGTTTGAAACCTCTGATTTTGGTAGCACCATATTGGTAGCACCATCCATCGCCCATTTTGTTGGTTTGCGGTGTCCAAAAATTCATACCCCAGGGCATAGCAATGGCAGGATAGGTGTTGCCATTGGACAATTCATATTTTGAATCTGTTCCTACCAATGGATTTACGTATTTGGTAAAATCCCTTGATACTTGTCCATTGATTAGTAAGCTTTTAGTCAAAAAGAATACTATTAAAATATTTAATTTCATTGTAGTGAATTTTTTAATCTTTTACCCCCCCAATTTTTATTGGGTAGTTTTCCCAAAGTCAATTTTAACGTCCCACCTTTTGCGAAAACTTCGTGAGGAAAACTAAACTTTATCCAGTTTTTTCCATTTAATTCAGCACGCTGAATGTAAATATTTTCATCCAAATTATTTATTGTTTTAATCACAAAAGTCTTTCCCTTATAGTATTTTGGATTTAGCTGCATTTTGATTTCATCAAATATGGGAGAACTTATTTCGTACTGTGAATTTACCGATGCACCACCATCCATTTGAAACAAACCGATAGCCATCAAAACACCCAAGGCGCCCATTTGTCCCTGATCTTCGTCGCCATTATAGCCACCATAAGGTGTGATGTCGCCAAAAGTGATTTCTTTTACTTCGCGTACCCATTTCTGTGTCAACCAAGGCGCTCCACTATGGTTAAACAGGTGGGCCATCTGGCACGAAGGCTGGTTTTCGTAGTCTACCCAACTGATTGCATGATTATTATGCGGTGCAACAAATCGGTTTGGCTTGGCTTTTATAAAACAACTATCAAGATATTGCGTGTATTTTTCGTTACTTCCAATCAGCCGAATCAGACCCGAAAGGTCGTGAGGAACAAAGTTTGTATAAATTGCAGAATTGCTTTCACAAAATCCTAATGAGTTAAATGATTCGCCAATGGGTTTAAAATTCTCAATCCAACTACCATCAATGTTTCTTGGGTGCATAAATCCTGTTT
>CAIWIS010000574.1 GCA_903912795.1 uncultured Bacteroidales bacterium | reverse complement strand
GCTCAGTCGAAATCCGTTAGCGGAAAAGTGCTATCGGCCGAAGATGGGCAACCTGTTATTGGAGCATCAGTAATGGTAAAGGGTACATCTACCGGTACAATCACCGATGTAAATGGCGGTTTTACAATTACATTGCCAAGTGGTCCATCTATTTTATGGTTCTCATACGTGGGTATGAAAACATTAGAACTTCCAGCAGCAAACAACATGGTTGTTCGTTTGGAGTCGGATTCTAAGGTAATTGATGAGATTGTTGTAACGGCAATGGGAATGAAACGAGAGAGAAAAGCACTCGGTTACGCTGTGCAAGATGTTAAAGCAGAAGATTTAACAAGAGCAGGAAGCAATTCACTATCATCAGCATTACAAGGCAAACTTGCAGGTGTTGAAATTAAACCTTCAAGTGGTATGCCTGGCGCATCAACTCAAATTACAATTCGTGGAGCACGTTCATTCACTGGTAATAACTCACCATTGTATATCATTGATGGAATGCCAGTAGCTTCCACAGCTGATTATAGTACAGGAAATGGTGTAACTGGTACTGACAATGCAACTCGTTCAGTTGATATAGATCCAAATGATATTGAGTCAATCAATGTTTTGAAAGGGCAAGCTGCAGCAGCTCTTTACGGAATTAGAGCTTCAAATGGTGTAATTGTTATTACCACAAAAAGTGGTAAGGGAGCAAAATCAACTAAGCCTATTATATCATTTAATAGTTCGGCGAGTGGTGATAGAGTTTCAAGATTGCCTGAAATACAAACCAGATGGGCACAAGGAACACCAAATTCAGCGTGGACAACAACAAGCGCAGCAACAGTACCAAAATATTTATTTAATCCTAATGGTTCAACTAACTGGGGTCCTCAAATTGTAGATTTACCAAAAGATCCAACTTATGGGGGAAATGTAGCTAATACGAATAATGGAAATGACATTACAAAATATGCAGACAAGTATTACGTTCCACAACGCAAAATTGGAGGATTAGACCCATGGGTGACACCAGCTTCTTATGACAATATTAGTACTTTCTTTGAGACTGGTTTGACTTTAAATAATTCTTTGAATATTAGTCAAGCTACTGATAAATCAAATTATTCAGTTGGATTTGGAAACACAAGTCAAACAGGTATTGTTCCAGGCACATCAATGAACCGTATCAATGCTAAAGCATTAGCTGAGACTAAGCTTTCAAACACATGGAAAACAGGTTTTAGTGCTAATTATACTCAAACTTACATTGAAAAGGCGCCTGGAGCTAATGATGGTTTAGTGGCTACTGTGTACGCAGCACCTTCAAATTATGATTTGAAAGGTATACCATTTGCTTCTCCTACAGATCCTTATTTGCAAATTCTATATCGCGCTACTAACTTTAACAATCCATATTGGGCAATTGCAAATAATAAATTTAACGAAAAAACAAATCGTTTCTTTGGGAATGCTTATTTAGAATTTGCACCCATCAAGAGTTTGTTATTCAAATATCAAGTTGGTGCTGATTCGTATACTACTCACAATGAAGATATACATGAATATAAAAGTAAAAACACATTAGGGTCTGTGATTAATAAAGGTGTTACTACTACTGTATATAACTCTTTGCTTACTGCAAATTATGATGTTACTTTGATGGATGAAATTAAAATAAATGTAGTGGCAGGTAATGAAATAAACCATGAAGTGTACAAGAGTTATTGGGAACAAGGTCAAAACTTCAATTTTGGAGGTTGGCCCCATATTAATAACTCCACAGTAAAAGATGCATCGGAAGCAAAATCTCAGAATAGAACTGTTGGATTTTTTGGAAATTTAATGGCTTCATATAAAGATATGTTGTATTTGAATGCTAGTTTACGTAGTGATATAGTATCATCAATGCCTCGTGGAAATAGACAATTTACATATCCTTCAGTGTCATTAGGGTTTATTCTTACCGAATTAGATATTTTGAAAAACAACAATATCTTGTCATTTGCTAAGGTACGAGCATCATATGCAGAGGTAGGACAAGCTGGTAGCTATACTCCAAACTACTATTCTACACCTTCGTACAGTGGTGGCTTTTGGACAGCTGCGCCAATAGTATACCCATTAAATAGTGTTGTGTCTTATACTCCAAATAATGTAATGTATGATCCAAATTTAAAACCTCAAAACACTCAAGGTTTTGAATTAGGAACTGATTTGAAGTTTTTAGATAATATGTTTGGAATAGAATATACATATTCAAGACAGAATGTAACCGATCAGATTTTTAGTGTGCCACTAGCAGGCTCTACTGGAGCATCTTCACTGGTAATGAATGGTGGTGCAATTCATACAAATACACACGAATTGTTAGTGTCAATTAATGCTATTCGTACTAAAAAAGTTGATTGGACTGTTAATGTAAACTTCACTAAAATGGACAACTACGTTGATGAATTAGCGCCAGGTGTTGAAAGTATTTTCTTAGGAGGTTTTGTTACACCACAAGTAAGAGCAGGTATAGGCGAAAAATTCCCAGTTATTTATGGCTCACAATATAAACGAGATGCACAAGGACGAGTTTTAGTGAATGAAACCCCAACAAGTCCTTATTATGGAATGCCAATGATTGGTTCTCCAGGTGTTATAGGAAAAGTTGCCCCTGAATTTATTATGGGTGCCTCTACCACATTAAGAGTTGCTGATTTTACATTAAGTGCAACTTTTGATTGGAAAAACGGTGGTCAAATGTATCATGGTACAAATGGATTGTTAACTTATACTTATGGTTTAGCCAAATCAACCGAAGATCGTGAAACGCCATTTATTTACCCTGGCTTTAAAGCGGATGGCACTGCAAACAATATTCAAAGAGGTGGTGCGAATGATCCAGCAGCATATTATAACCTAAACGCTAACACTTTAGGTAGTATAGATGAAGCTTTTGTATTTGATAATTCATTTATCAAAATGCGTGAACTGTCATTGTCATATAAACTACCAAAAATAAAATCGTTTAACATCACGGTTTCAGCATTTGCAAGAAACTTTTTGTTGTGGACAAATTTGCCAAACTTTGACCCAGAAGCCTCTCAAGGTAATACAAATATGGGTGGTGCGTTCGAACGATTTACTACACCACAAAGTTCAAGTGTAGGTATGGGATTAAACGTTGTTTTTTAAATTAAATAATTAAAAGAGATGAAAACATTAAAATTATATTTATTTGCTATTGTTATCGCTTTATCTTCTTGCTCAGAAGATATAATGGACGATATAAACAAAAATGTAAATAATCCAGTAAAAGTTGCAAGTAAGTTTATACTTACTGATGTAATGACTAATACAGCCTTCTCAGTAACAGGGGCAGATTATGCATTTTATTCTTCAGTTTATATGGAGTATAATGTGGGAACTTGGGGTCAAATGTATAATGCTGAGATTAGACAAAATGAACCAACTTCTGCAACCACATACAATAACAGTTGGGTAAATCAATATGCCAACCTTAATAATTTAAAAGTTGTTATGGAAAAGTGTAGTAAAGGTGGCGAAGAGGTGGGAAATTATCAATGTTTGGGTATAGCTCAAGTTCTAACTGCTTACAATTTAGCTATGTTAACTGACTTGATGGGTGATGTGCCATATACTGAAGCTATGCAGCCAGGTGTGATTTTTCAACCAAAAATTGATAAACAAGAGGATATCTACAAGGTAGTATTTGCAATGCTAGATAGTGCAATTGTGAACTTAGCGAAAACTTCAACTTTTGCATCTTTAGGTACACAAGATTTAATTTATGGTGGTACAAGTGCGAAATGGTTAAAGGCAGCAAATGGGCTGAAAGCCAGATATACAATGCGTTTGTCATTTAAAAACCCACAATATGATAAAGTTGTGCAATATGTTGATGCAGCATTTGCAACTGCTGCTGACGAACTGAAATTTGTTTATAATGGCTCTACATCCGTAAATCCATTTAATAGATTTTTCAGGGATCGTGATTATTTTGGAGCCAGTACAAGTTTAAAGGCCAAACTTGATGCTCGTTCTGATCCACGTACTGCTAAATTCTTTAAGGTTTATCCTGTTGCAGGTAGCACTTTGCTTTTTGCCACAAATGGAAATCCAGAACAAGTTCAAAAGAAATTTGCAATCTCTGCTTTGAATGCTGATACAAAACCAACACATTTGCAAAGTTATCATGAATTGTTGTTTTTGAAATCTGAAGCTTATGCCCGTATGACTCCTGCTCAGCTAGCAAATGCTGAAACGGCTTTGAAGAGTGCAATTTCAGCTGCTTTCATCAAGGTGGGTTTAACTGCTGCTGATGCAACAACTTACTATACAAGTTCGGTTAAAGCGTTGTTTGATGCTAATCCATTACAAGAAATTATGATACAGAAGTATTTAGCTATGTACGATGAAGAGGCTATTGAAACTTATAATGATTTTAGACGATTAAAAGCAATGGGAAATAATTTTGTTATATTAGCAAATTCTAAGAATGCCACACAATTTCCGTTGAGATTTACTTATGGTAATAGTGATGTGACAACCAACAATAATATTAAAACCGCATATGGTGATGGTTCTTATGTTTACACCGAAAAAGTGTGGTGGGCAGGTGGTACCAGATAATTAAAATTCAAATTCTATTAAAGAGTTGACTCAAATTTCAAATGAGTCAACTCTTTTTTTATATGTATTCGTATAATTTACACCTAAAATTCAACACCCGAATAAAAAACTAAAAAAAAAATGAAGTTAAATGTATCAATTTCACAAAACACACACTTTCATATTGACACTCTAACCAATAACCTGCTGTAAAATACCATACACAATTGATTATAAGCATTATAAACATAAATTAAAAAAATATTTAAGCACAACAAGAAGGCGTCAAATGTTTCATAAAGGTATATTTATGCAATATAAGATATCATTTTGAAAGCAATAAAATGAATAATTTTACTGTTTATCATCAAAAACGCTTGTTTTTTAAAAAGTAATACTCTATATTTGCATCCTCGTTTAATAAAATTCAGTAAAAAAGCGCAATTAAATGATTTATAAACAAAAATGTTAAATTTATGAGAAAACTAACGTTCTTATGGGCCTGTCTTTTTCTGATAGGCGTGGGTTTGGTTAATGCTCAGTCGAAATCTGTTAGCGGTAAAGTGCTATCAGTCGAAGATGGGCAACCTGTTATCGGAGCATCGGTTATGGTTAAAGGAACTACTACTGGTACTATTACTGGTATGGATGGTGAATTTACTATTGCAGTTGCAGGAAATGCAAAAACTTTAGTTATTTCGTACGTAGGTATGAAAACAATGGAAGTGGAAGCAAAAAGTGGTATGCTTGTTAAAATGGAGTCAGATTCAAAAGTAATCGACGAAGTTGTTGTAACTGCTTTTGGTATTAAAAGAAATCCTCGCGAAATGGGGGTAGCTACAGCTAAAGTTTCGGATCAGGAACTTACAAATGCTGGAGCTTCAAATGTTATGAATGGATTAACTGGTAAAGTTTCTGGTTTGCAGATCAACACTATTAATAATGGTGTTAATCCTGAAACAAAAATTACTTTACGCGGTAATCGTCACTTCTTAGCAAGTAATCAGGCTTTGGTTGTATTAGATGGTGTTCCAGTTAGTGCTACTTACCTAAGTTCAATCAATCCAAATGATATTGACAATGTGTCGGTTCTAAAGGGTGCAAGTGCTGCTGCTTTGTATGGTAATGATGCTTCTAATGGTGTTTTGGTTATTTCAACACGCAAAGGAAACAAACAAAAACCAACAATCAAAATTAGTAATACAACAACTTTTGAACAAGTTTCTTATCTCCCTAATCTACAAGAAAGATTTGGAGCTGGATCAGGCGAAACTCCTGAAAACTCAGATCCTAACTATACTATGTGGTTAGGTCCTGATAGAAACACAGACCCTTATACTTCGTACGAAAATCAAAACTTTGGACCTGAATTTAATGGTCAAATGGTTATTCTAGGGGGTAAATTGGTAGATGGTTCTTATCAAATGGTTCCTTACTCTCCAGTTAAAAACCAGAAAAAGAATTTCTTCAATACAGGTGTATCTATCCAAAATGATATTTCGTATAGTGCAGGAGATGCAAACAGTCATTTTTACTTATCAGGACAAGATGTTAATACAACTGGTACAGTGCCTGATGATAAAAACAGAAGAAGCGGCGTGAGAATGTCAGCTGGCAAAACTTATGGCAAATTCAGTTCTGACTATACCTTTAGTTTTACTCAAACTAATACCAATATTTCAGCAGGTGATATGTATCAGAATCGTGGTGTTTATTGGAACGTATTGAATACTCCAGCACATGTGCCATTAACTAGTTACAAAGATATTGACAACAATCCATTTGCTGCCATTGATGGTTACTTCAATGCTTACTATCCTAATCCTTATTGGCAAATCAAGCATTCACGTGCTATTTCAACACGTAATGATGTACTTGGATCGGTAAATCTTAGTTTCAAAGTGTCTGATTGGTTAGAATTGTCGAACAGAACTGGTTTGACTTACAAAACTGAAGCAGGACGTACTTATAAAGACGAAGCAATTTATAGTGCTTATTCGCATAGCGATCCTTGGAGTCAAGGTCACATGGGCGTTAGTTCACCTTACTCAGGCAACTCATCAAATGCGATGTTATCAGAAATTAATATTACAAATGACCTTTTGGCTAAAATTGATAAGAAATTTGGTGATTTTACTACCAAAGTTATTTTAGGTACTTCTTTGTATTCATCAAATATCAATTTAATTGGAATAGCTGCAAGTGCATTGGTAATACCAAACTTCTACAATATCTCAAATCGCGTAGGCGAACCAGGAGTAGGACAATCAACTTTGCAACGTAGCTCTATTGGTGCTTTTGGAGATGCAACTATTGGTTATAAAAACTATGCATTCTTACACCTATCGGCACGTAACGATTGGGATTCACGTTTGACTGCCGAAAATCGTTCATTCTTTTATCCAGCTGTCGATGGTAGTGTGATTTTATCAGACATTATGCCTTCAATGACCGAATCGGATATTCTATCTTTCCTTAAAGTAAGAGGTGGATGGTCAAAAACCGGACAAATTGCATTGGCTAACTGGTATGC
>CAIWIS010000573.1 GCA_903912795.1 uncultured Bacteroidales bacterium | reverse complement strand
TTACAAAAAATCGCTTTCGTTGGAATCTGCAAGAATTCCAATGTTAAACGGCGATGAGTATGTAATGTTACAACAGGAGATGTATCATAACCGTTATGGTGTTATTGATTTGCCCAAAGAAATCTCAAATGACATAGAGTATTTTGATTATTATAACTATTCACAAAATACCGATTGGCTGGCTGATATTACTCGTACTGGGCAGATTGATGATTTTGGATTTACGCTTTCGGGTGGTGGTGATAAAACTTCTTACTATGCGTCAGTTAACTATCAAAACAACATTGGAACAGTTAAAAACACAGCAAACGAACGCATTACATCTCGTGTAAATTTAGGATACAATATCTCCACAAAACTGAAATTAAATACGCAAATAAGTTTTGTGAATAATCAAAAAGATGATAACTGGGAGCAATCAAAAACAAATAATGTACGCAGTATGGCTTATCGTAAAGCCCCTAATATGTCAATTTACAAATACAGCTTTGATGGTGTAGGAACAAATGAATTTTACACGCCATTAGAAAACTACCAAGGCGATGGTGTTACTTATTTTAATCCCAGTGCAGTGGTGGCTCTAAGTGATAAAGATCAGATAAACAGAGACTTTCAGACAAACTTCACCCTTATGTATCAGGCAAATGATAAGTTTTCAATAAAGCAAGTTTTGTCTTTTCAGTTTCAGAATTCTAAAAGAATGGATTTTTTGCCCTATACAGCAATTGGTGCCAAATGGTTAAATCTCGACAACAACTCGTCCTCTGAATATAATTCTACGGGTACTTTAATTAATTCAGAAACTTCAATTAAATATCGTCCAATAGACACAGATAAACATTCGTTAAGTGCCATTGCGATGATATCAATTGATCAGGATCAGGATGAATATATATCAACAACAGCTGGTAATAGTCCGAGTGTAAATATAACAGACCCTGCTGCCAGCCCTATGTTAGAGGGACTTAACTCAGGGTCGTCAATTTTAAATTCTATTGGTATTTTAGCAAATATTCATTATAAGTTTATTGATCGTCATATTTTTCAGTTAAACATGAGAACTGATGCAAGTTCTCGTTTTGGATCCAGCTCACGTTGGGGTTCATTTCCAAGTGCTTCTTATGCATGGCGTTTTTCTGACGAGCCATTCTTGAAAAAGTATAAGTTTATCGATGATTGTAAGTTGCGTTTTAGTTATGGGCTTTCAGGGAATTCGGATGTTCGTGCCTATGATCGTCATGCACTATATGCTTCCTCGGGAAAGGGAGCTTATATGGATTTGAGAAGCATTATTCCAACGCAAGCTCAACTTCAGAAGCTAAAATGGGAAACCTCAGCAACATTCAATGTCGGTTTAGATATTTCCTTGTTTAAAGATCGTGTTCAGTTAATAGCCGAGTACTATAATAAAATTACGGATAATATTCTTTGGGGGAATTACAAATTACCAACTTCGGCCGGATATACAACATTAAAGCAGTATAATGATGGAAGTATTCAGAACAGTGGTTATGAGTTTACTACTAATTTGACAGCCATTAAAACAAAAACTTGGACAGTAAAAATTAATTATAATATTTACTTTAATAACAATAAGTTTTTAAGTTTTCCGGCCAATATTATAAACGAGCAACTTGATATATCCAACGGAAAATATCCGGTAAAGGCTGAAATAGGTAAACCTATAGGTTCATTTTTTGGATTCCGGTATTTAGGCGTTTACCCAACTACTGCAGATGCAGTGGCTCATAATGCAGACGGTTCAATTAAACTTGATCCTTATGGACAACCAATTCCAATGAATTATAATGGCACTTATCAATTTGAAGGGGGTGACGCTAAATATCAAGATGTAAATAACGACGGTACCATAGACTTGAATGATGTGGTGTATTTAGGTGATTCGAACCCAGACTTTGCAGGTGGACTTGGATTTAATGTTACGTATAAAGATTTCCAATTCAGTGCAAGTTTCTTATATCGGTATGGTTACAAAATTGTAAATCAGGTAGCTCTTAATGCTGAAAGTATGTCGAATAAAGATAACCAGAGTACAGCCGTTTTAAATCGTTGGCGTGTTTCGGGCGATGATTATCCAAACATAATCCCAAGAGCTTATCAAGGTCACCCTGCAAATAATCTTGGTTCGGATCGTTATGTTGAAGATGCAAGTTTTTTACGTTTGAATAATCTATCATTGAATTATTCATTACCGACAAAGCTGTCGAAAGCGTTAAATGTAAAAAATTTATCTATTGGAATTCAAGTAAGAAAGCTGTTGACTTTTACAAAATATACTGGTCAAGACCCTGAAGTTCAAATGCAGAAAGAAAATGCCTTGTGGTTTGGAAAAGATACTGGTACAGTACCAGCACCAATTTTAACAGCAATAAATATATCGGCAAGTTTCTAACTTGTTAAATTTACATACAATATTTATACTTTATGAAGCAAATAATATTTAAATACAAATTTATCCAACTCTTTTTGCTATCATTGACTTTTGCGTTGATAAATACTTCTTGCAAAGATTTTTTAGATCAGAAGCCAACAGATGGATTAGTATTAGAAGAGTATTGGAAAAACAAAGAAGAAGTTCTTTCTACCTTGGGAGGTGCATATCAACTCTTTTCTGAGTTAGATTATCAGCTTTTTGTTCACGGAGAGTTACGTGGCGATTTGTTGATGCCAAATGGAACTGTTACTCCAATTGCAGAACGTGATATGATGTCGGCAAATATTAAGCCTGAGTCGACCTATGCAAAGTGGGATAAGTTTTATTCTACAATTAATATATGTAACCATGTAATTGAGTTTACACCAGGCGTTAAGGATCCCACTTTTACACCATATCTTAAACAACAGTATATTTCTGAAGCTACTTTCATACGTAGTTTATGCTATTTCTATTTAGTTCGAATTTGGCAAGATGTACCCTATATTACTACTCCAACAACAACCGATGAAGGTGAGTTCTTTCCGGAAAAAACTCTTGGAACAGAAATTCTTAAGACAGTAAAAGCCGATTTAATTGCTATTCGCAATAAAATGCCTGAATTTGCTACCGTCGATAAATCAAAATGTCGTGCCACTACAGGAGCCGTGAATGCATTGTTGGCAGATATTTCATTATGGAATTTCGAATATGATGATTGTATAACCTATATTGATGCTGTAGAAAACAGTGGTAAATACTTTTTGTTGCCTTCAACTGAATGGTACAATAATTATAACCCGGGCTTATCGTTGGAGAATATCTTTGAAATTTATTTTGATCAGGCTATTGGGCAAGCTAATGTTTTTTCAACAAAAACATATTCAACTACATCTACATCAATTATTTATTATGCAAGTGAATATTCAAAAAAGATATTGAGTATTCAGATTTCAGAAGCTGGTGAAATGATTAGAGGAAATGGATCCTTATCCACCAACAATCAGATATGGAAGTATGCAGGGAATCTTCCTGATAAGACCACCTTACGTTCTTCAACAACTAATAAAAGTGCCAATTTTATTATTTATCGGTTGGCCGACTTGTATTTGATGAAGGCCGAAGCCTATTCGCAAAAGGAATCGCCTGATTTTGCTAAAGCATTAGAATATCTTAATTTAATACGAGACAGGTCAAATGTACAGCAGTTTCAATCGTTCTCGAACGCACAAGAATTTGAAGATGCCATTCTTACCGAACGCGCTAAAGAATTAGCTTTTGAGGGTAAACGCTGGTACGACTTAATTCGAATGGGAAGAAGAAATAATTACGCACGAAAAAATGAGCTTATTGACATTTTAATTCAGAATGTACCATCTACTCAAAAACTTGTGTTAAAATCAAGACTTAGTGACCCTAATGGCTGGTATATGCCAATTAGTGATTTAGAAATTGATAATAACAAAAACTTAAATCAAAATACATATTACGATGAAAGTAATTAGAAAAAACTGTAATATAACGATACTATTTGCATCTCTCATATTGTCAATAAGCATTATTTCATGTAAACCGGAGCTCGAAAATGATATTTTGTTTACCGGCGATAAATACAAGAACATCATGCAATTTATAAGTACCAATGCTGACTATTCGTCATTCGAGAAGATTGTAAAATCCGGTAAAATGTCTGATGCGCTTAGCTCTTATAATAGTAATGGCGGCATAGATTATACACTGTTTTTACCAACAAATGATGCTGTAGCTAAATTTATTAGTGAGAATGAGAGTTACAGCACTATGGATGCACTACTTCAAGATGCTGATTATTGTTCCGAAATCGTTAAATATCATCTTGTAAATGGACGTATTCCATCTACTGACTTCCCAAACGGAGCATTAGCAAATAAGACTATTTCTAATTATTTTTTGACCATCTTTTTCAGAGAAATCGATAACGTAATTACTTATGCGGTTAACGATGAATCAAAAATTACTGTGAAGGATATCAAATTGAATAATGGTACAATTCATATTATTGATAAAATGTTAACTCCGGTAGTTTACACCTCGTATCAATGGGTAGAAAAAAATACTAAGTTTTCAATATTCAGTGAATTATTATCAAAATGTGGTTTGTCCGACACTTTAAACGCTTATGGGTTAGATCAACTTGGCCGTAAGGTGTACAACGAATATACCTTAATTGCTGAGTCGGATTCTTTATATGCGGCAAATGCTATTTTGTCATTCAACGATTTAACCACTAAAATCTATTCTACTGGAGTTGTTGATCAAGATTTTACTAACAAAAATAACTTAGTAAATAAGTACGCCCGATATCATGTGATTGAAAAAAGCGTATTTCTTGATGAATTTAAAACAGATGTATATAATACCTATGGTGATAGTCCTATTTCGGTAGATTTGGAAGGCATTCTGAAATTCAATACAGGAACTAAGAACTTTGATTCAATAACAACTAACAATGTAAAAACGTACATCAATTACATTCAGATTGATTTAGGGAAAAGCAATATTGTTTCACGCAGCGGAGCTATTCATCAATTAAATCAAGTTTTATACCCTTTTATACCTGGCCGAAAAGCTGTTACTTTTGAATTTTATGAAGAACCAATAATCAATACATTAAGCAGTATCGAAGGAGATCACATAATTAATATTGCTGATCTCAAAAATATAAGTTTAGTTGGTTTAAAGAGTTTCAATTTTATTAATTCATCAGCAAGCCTTTCAGGAGTTCTCAACACTGACTATTTAAAAATCACAGGCAATTTTGATTTCATTTTTAAAACACCAAAAATTTTAGCAGGTAGATATACGATGAAATTAGTGGTGAATAGAGGCGATGTTAGTTATGCAAGTATCCAAACTAAAGTTGATAACCAGAACGTGGGCGTTATATTAAATCTTACAGATGATACCTCAGGTTTTAAAACAGTTACACTAGGAACTGTAGAGTTTTGGGATTTCAATTCACGAACTGTAAAGCTAAGTACAATAATTCCTGGTACAGTTTTGATTGATCGAATCATATTTGAACCAATTTAAGTCATTTCAATTAAATCAAACGGATTG
>CAIWIS010000572.1 GCA_903912795.1 uncultured Bacteroidales bacterium | reverse complement strand
TAAGCAGATGTTACCGAGCCACTTATAGTTTGTGCCGAAGTACCATCCAGAATCAAAGTTGTGCTATTTGTAGAAGTATTAATACTGCCATTTGTTGTTAGGTTTCCATCTACATTTAATTGCGAAGGCAAAAGGGAAGTACCAGTATTATTAAATATTAAATTATTGTATCCACGAAGTTCACCTAAACCAATAGGGTTTGGAACGATTTGGTTTTCGCCTTTGAATTCTACAGTATTAGTTGATGAAGAAAATTCCAGAATTGAAGATCCATCGGCTGTTAAATTGCCTCCAATCCCCAAATAACTTCCATTATTTGGTCGCATCAAAGTATTTGCAGCAAAAGTTAAGTTGTAAAAATTTGTAGTTCCACCAATTGTTACAATTTCGGATGAATTGTTATGATTAAATGTAACAGTGCCTGTACCAGGTACAAATGTTCCATTGTTTATCCATGCACCGGTTGAACCATAAATGGTAATTGGGTAATTGTTAACAGTAAGCGTTGCTCCATTTTCAATTTCAATGGAATTGGCAACAGCTGGTGTTGTTTCAGAATTTAAATTCTGTGTTGGATATCCGTTTGTGTCGCCCGGTAAAGTAGCAGGAATTAATACATCGTCATTGGCAGTTGGCACTCCGCCATTCCAGTTGCCCGGTAAACTCCAGTCGCCGGAGTAGGTTGGTGAGCCGTTTCCTGTCCAGATAATTTTTGTCACATTAGTATAAGCCAGTCCCCATTGTTTGTAATCAAGTGTGCTACTTGGTGCAAAGAAGTTTATTGCCATACCAGCCAGTCCAATCCAGTTATTGGTTGCATCGAAATTTGATTTGCTTCTAGGGAAAGTGTTTGAAAACTCAGGCCCTGTATAAGCATCCCAAAATACAAGTTTAGTTTCATCGGTTTCCGAGTCATGAAGTTCAGAATTCAGATAATGAAGGTGAACAACAGTTCTGTCGTTGCCAGTTCCATCCTGAGCAAAACTGTAAACTCGTTTAATAGCCTGACTACGCCAGTCGGGTGCAGTTCCAAGAGTTAATTTACAGCTAATCCACGTTGGTTTTGTAGCGCCAGGAATATTTGTAAATGATATAGTTGTGTTTGCATTCCCAAAAGTATAGCTTGTATTTCCAACAAAAGTTTGCTGACGTTTTACAATTCCTGTTACATCTCCTGTTCCTGCTGTTAGAGCATCAGTCCCCATATTGAGTGTGTAGGAACCCATATGTATAGCACCAGTTGTTGCACTAGAATTGGCACTTTGCAGATTCAACGTTCCATTCACGGTTAAATCATTTGCAGCAACAACACCTGCTGCATTATTTACAGTTAGATTATTGAAAGTGTTAACTCCTGTAATAGTTTGAGTTGAAGTTCCCGAAAAACTTACCGTGCCAGCATTAGCATTAAATGTACCGCTATTTGTAAAATTTCCTTTTAAAGTTATAGTGTTTGAACCTGAAATTGTGAGTGTTGCTCCATTCGCAATACTTAAATTTTTACATGTAGCGCTTGCACCAATATTGGGTTGATTGGCAGGTCCGGCAGGTATTATTACATCAACCGTTGCTGATGGAACCAGATTATAACACCAATTACTGGCGGTATTCCAATCGGTATTTGTAGAACCTAACCATACATAATTAGTTGAGGTACAATCATCTTCGCCAATTGCAAAATCGCTAAATGAAATTAGGCCAGTACACGCTGTTGTGTTAGTTGTTCTTGTGCCATTATTGGTTGTTGCCCAAATATTATTGTCGAGTTTACGTACTACCAATGCCGAAGTGTTTGGAGTTCCTACTTTATCGGCATCAACAAATGTAAATGTAGCATTGAAGGTTGTAAATCCGCTAATGTTTGTGTTAGTCACACTCCATATTCGATTAATATATTTTGTTTGACTTAATCCACTTGCTAAGGCTGGCTGTGTCGCAGTTGTGTTTGCATCAAGATAACCATTGCCGACAATAGTGCCAGTAAAAGCAATTGATATTGGTGTATAATTTGTAGCATCTCCAATTGGGAAGTTTACTGTAGGTGAACTTGTTGCTGGAACATGAATTCGTAGATTTCCATTAATTCGACTATTGTTCGTGCTTACATTTGTTCCACCTTGTGCTAGTATTACTCTATTTGTACTGGTTGTAATTACACCATTTGATAATGTAACGGTGTTTCTTACGGTCAAATCGCCACTTAAGGTCTGTGTTGTATTTTGTGAAGCATTATCCCATGTAAAATGTTGAAAATTTTGATTTAAACCAGATGCAATTGCAGTGGAGGTAATTCCTGTTATTTTACATGTCGAAGGTGTTCCATTTAAACCTTTCCAATTTGCAATTGGAATGTCGCCACCATCTCTGTTGTGCCAATAAGTACCACCAAACACATCAAGAGGAACATAAGTAGCATTACTATTAATTATGCTACCACCAGAGTTTTTCAATGTGCCATAAACTGCAATATTATAATCTGTCAAGTCGCCCTCCGAATGTTGAACAGTAAGTGCACCAGAGCTACTTATATCCAATATTCCGAAAATTATCATCGAATTAAATGAAGCGTTTACATTCGCAGTTGTAGTTATACCCACTGGTATTTGAATCACATCAATTTCAGTAAATATATTATTTGTAGGCAATGCAGTATTCGTCCAACTATTTCCTCCATCGCTTGATATTTCCCACTGTACTGCATCCCAGTTTCCTGATGCTTTTGGACGATAAATAGAACCATCCTTAATGGCAAAATCTGGTGTTATTCCATTCGATAAGTTTTCGCCCGAAATACGTTCTGCAGTAACGGTTGCATTTAAATCATACGAACTTCCATTCCAAGTGGATTCCAAAAATTTCAGATTATTAATAATCAATTCACGCGAAGCTGGTGCAATTGAATAGCCCGTGAGTCCGCCATCGCAAGTTACTGATTTGTTCGAAGATAGATTGAAATATGTTCTTTGAAGCACCCATGTTGGAATATTTTTGCTATTTTGAGATTGTATAGTTGCTACAGAACTATTAACTCCTCTAAAGGGTGTGGGAGGCAAAACGGTAATGGCTAATTTTGTTGCACTAAAAGCATCTTCGCATCCGATGGCTAAAAATGCATTTGGACTTGTAGCATCAGGTGCTGTGCCAGAAGCCGTCATAGTGTATGGTCCAGCTCCAGCCAAAGTAGCTGTAGGACTATATCCCCAAGCATAACCCGAGAAAAAACCTACCTTTGGACTTGAACTTGCATTAAACGATGCTCCTATGTCGCTAGTATTGTATTGTGGTGACACTGTTAATGATGTAATTCCTGTAGTGGAAGACATTAAATACCATTTCCGATTCACCGTTTTTTCGTTCACATTTACGGTTGTTAATGCACCATCTTCTACACGTATACTAAAATAGTCTGAATTGCCATTTCCAATTGCAGAGCTTGAAAAGCTGATTGGATTATAGGTCGAATTTCCAACGGGGAATGAAAAAATAGTTCCACCAGTTGTTACTAATCGTTTTAAGCGTCCTGTACTACTTGTTTTTACATAACTAGCAGCACTGCCGCCACCTATAGCTGATGCTGTAAGTGTATATATGCCAATATCTATTATTCCTTTTGTTAATGTCAATGTGTTGCTGACAGTAGTATTCACTCCAACAACGGTACTTCCATTTTCATTCAATATCAGATTATAAAACTGACTAT
>CAIWIS010000571.1 GCA_903912795.1 uncultured Bacteroidales bacterium | reverse complement strand
GGCATAGCTCCTAAAGTTGAAAGTACATGGTTGACTCCTGAGCTTATTCCGGTGAAACCATTTTATACAAAGGAAGATATTGCTGGGATGGAGCATTTGAATTATGCTGCCGGTCTTCCTCCATATTTACGCGGACCTTACTCGGTAATGTACGCTATGCAACCCTGGACTATCCGTCAATACGCCGGATTCTCTACTGCCGAAGAATCAAATGCATTTTATCGTCGTAACCTTGCTGCTGGTCAGAAAGGACTTTCAGTTGCATTCGACTTAGCTACACACCGTGGCTACGATGCCGATCACGAACGTGTGGTGGGCGACGTTGGAAAAGCTGGTGTGTCTATCTGTTCGGTTGAAGATATGAAAGTATTGTTCGATGGTATTCCATTGAATAAAATGTCGGTTTCGATGACCATGAACGGTGCTGTACTTCCTATCCTTGCATTTTATATCAATGCAGGTTTGGAGCAAGGTGCTAAACTGGAAGAAATGGCAGGAACTATCCAAAACGATATTTTGAAAGAATTCATGGTGCGTAATACCTATATTTACCCACCTAAATTCTCGATGAAGATTATTGCTGATATTTTTGAGTTTACTTCTCAAAAAATGCCTAAGTTCAACTCTATCTCTATCTCGGGTTACCACATGCAGGAAGCTGGTGCAACTGCCGATATTGAATTAGCTTATACCTTGGCCGATGGACTTGAATATCTTCGTGCCGGAGTAAATGCAGGTATGGATATCGACTCGTTCGCTCCACGTCTGTCATTCTTCTGGGCTATCGGTATGAATCACTTTATGGAAATTGCCAAAATGCGTGCTGCACGTATGTTGTGGGCAAAAATCGTAAAACAATTCAACCCTAAAAATCCAAAATCACTGGCATTGCGTACTCACTCGCAAACTTCAGGTTGGTCGTTGACTGAGCAAGATCCGTTCAACAACGTTGGTCGTACTTGTATCGAAGCTATGGCTGCTGCATTGGGTCACACACAATCGCTTCACACCAATGCATTGGACGAAGCTATCGCGTTGCCAACCGATTTCTCTGCTCGTATTGCCCGTAACACACAAATCTATATCCAACAGGAAACTGATATTTGCCGTGAGGTGGATCCTTGGGCAGGTTCTTACTATGTAGAATCATTGACCAACGAATTGGCTGAAAAAGCATGGGCGTTGATTGAAGAAGTAGAAAAACTGGGTGGTATGGCTGCCGCTATCGAAACCGGTGTTCCAAAAATGCGTATCGAAGAAGCTTCAGCTCGTACTCAAGCGCGTATTGACTCTGGAAATCAGATTATTGTAGGTGTAAACCAATATCGTTTGGAAAAAGAAGATCCTATCGATATTTTGGAAGTGGACAACACAGCGGTTCGTATTCAACAAATCGAACGTTTGAAACAATTGCGTGCTAATCGCGACGAAGCTGCTGTACAAGCTGCTTTGGCTGCCATTACCGAATGTGCCAAAACCGGAAACGGGAACTTATTGGAATTGGCCGTTGAAGCTGCTCGCTTGCGTGCTTCATTGGGCGAAATATCAGATGCCTGCGAAGCAGTTGCAGGTCGTTATAAAGCAACTATTAGAACAATTTCAGGCGTGTATTCATCAGAAACTAAAAACGATGCGAATTTCCAACGTGCTTGCGAGCTTACCGAGAAATTTGCCCAGAAAGAAGGTCGTCGTCCCCGTATTATGATTGCAAAAATGGGTCAGGATGGTCACGACCGTGGTGCGAAAGTAGTAGCTACCGGTTATGCCGACTGCGGTTTCGACGTGGACATGGGACCACTTTTTCAAACTCCTGCCGAAGCAGCTAAACAAGCGGTTGAAAACGATGTTCACGTGTTAGGCGTTTCGTCATTGGCAGCTGGTCACAAAACATTGATTCCACAAGTTATGGACGAATTAAAAAAACTCGGTCGCGAAGATATTATTGTAATTGCGGGTGGAGTTATCCCTGCGCAAGATTATGATTATCTTTACAAAGCCGGTGTAGCAGCTATTTTTGGCCCAGGTTCTCCAGTTACCAAAGCAGCTTGTACGATTTTGGATATTTTGTTGGAAGAATAATGCCCCTCTAAATCTCCCCGAAGGGGAGACTTTAAGAAAAAGAAAACGGACTTGCCTTGATTTGAGGTGAGTCCGTTTTTTAATTTTTTGATTGAAACAACTCTTATTTTGAAAAATGTATTATATTTGCAAACATAAATTATGCATATTCAATAATGGATAAAGTGGAAAAAGTAAGATATTGGGTTGAAATATCGGATTATGATATGGAAACTTCAAAAACAATGTTGGATGGAAAACGTTATTTATATGTTGGATTTATGTGCCATCAGGCGGTCGAAAAGATATTAAAAGCTTATTTTACATCCAAAATTGAGCAAACACCACCTTATGTTCATAATTTGAAACGGCTTGCTGAAGAATGCGAATTATTAAATAAATTTTCAGAAGAACAATTGGATTTAATCGAAGAATTAGTGCCGATGAATATTGAAGCAAGATATCCAACTTACAAGGAACAATTATTAAAATCACTCTCCGAAAATAGATGTAAAGAGTTGATTATTAAAACAGAAACATTATGTTATTGGATAAAACAACAGCTTTAGAACATGCAAAATTGTATGCTCAATTAGTGGGTGAACAACTTCAACCACTGAAAATTGTGCTTTTTGGTTCGTATGCAACTGGAAAACAAACTATTAATAGTGATATTGATATTGCAGTGATTGTAAATAAGATAGATGGTGACTTTCTGTTATTATCCAAGCAGTTAAATAAATTCACTCGGAATATTGATAGCAGAATTGAACCCGTTTTAATTCAAAACGATGAAGATAGAAGTGGCTTTCTTTCAACAATTCTCGAAACTGGAATTACACTTTATCATAATTAATTTTCCAACTTTTTCTTCTCGGAATGCGACTTTGATTCGTGCTTCTAATATTAAAAAAACGGACTTACCTCGATTTGGTAAGTCCGTTTTTTTTCTTTTTAGCTATTTATTTATTCAAAACTTCAACAAGTTTATGAATATGCGCAGGAGTTGTACCGCAGCAACCGCCAATAATATTTGCACCGGCTTTTGCTAATTTTTGAGCAAATCCGGCCATCATTTCAGGCGATTCAGGAAAGATTGTACAGTTGTCGTGAAGTTCGGGCATTCCGGCATTGGCATGTATCAGGATTGGAATTTCCTGATTTTCCAACCTAATTTCTTCTGTAATCCGAATCATTCCTTCGATGCCATTACTACAGTTTGCGCCTACAATATGCGCGCCTGCTGCGGTAAGTGCTGTAACCATTTCGGCGGGAGAAACACCCATCATGGTGCGATATTCACCCGTTGTCAGATAGTCGAAAGTCATGGTGCAGATTACTTCGCAAGGCGTGTTTTCACGTGCGGCACGTACTGCAATTTCGGCTTCGTCAATGGCGGTCATGGTTTCAATTACCAATGCATCGGCACCACCATCGTACAATGCAACTGCTTGTTCTTTAAAAGCATCGTAAAGTTCTTCCTCGGTAACATCGCCCATCATCAGTATTTTACCTGTTGGCCCAATGGAGCCAAGAACGTATTTATCTGTTCCGGCTGCTTCGCGCGATAATTCGGCAGCGCGTTTATTTATCTCATAAACCCGATCTTCAAGTCCAAAATTTTTCAATTTGAAATAATTTCCGCCAAAGCTGTTTGTTTCTATCATATCAGCTCCTACAGCAATATACCCACGGGCAATGTCGAGTACAGCTTCAGGATTTTCTATATTCCACAATTCGGGGCATTCGCCAGGTTTTAAACCTTTAGCCTGTAAAAAAGTTCCCCAAGCTCCATCCGATACTAATGTTTTGCCTTCGGTTATTAATTGATTTAGTGTTGGTTTCATTTATCTTTTACTGTTTTTTGAGTTTCAAATTTTGATACGTTGCTGCAAAGATACAAAATGTAGCATTAAATTGTGTTTTAAAAATTAAAATGTATTTTTTTTTCAGAAGTTATAGTGCTTTTTTTGTAAATCGCATTGATTAGTATTAATATGCAAAATATATTAATTTTTGAATGATAATTATTTTTACAGCGTAATTTCTGTTAAATTTGTAAATTGTTAATTTCAATGAACTTTCGCAGGTTAGTTATTGCATTTTTACAACAATCATTGTTCATAGTATAATTATAAATACATTTTTGATTGAAAAATAGAGTTGTTAGTACTTTTTTGTTTATCATACTTTCAATTGCACTAAGTTATAGTTCAGTTAATCAGGATATAAACAAAAGTAAAGCTACGTTGGTGACTATTGATTCTCTGGTTAAAAAGATAGAGAGTATACATAATATTAAATTGTTTTACAAACCCATTTGGTTTGAAGACAAACAATTCAGAAGTTCAATTGCAGAGTTATCGCTCGACAACTGTTTGGAGATTATCAACCGTATTACAGGTCTCAATTGCATTGAAGTAAACTCAACACATTATGTTTTTGTACCTGCCGAAATTCGTAACTATTCCATAAGAGCTAAAAGTAGAAATACTTTAGTTATTGGCGATGAAACTGAATTAGGGAATAATTCAAAAGCGACTATTTTTGGTAAAATATTGGATGGGAGAACAGGTAAACCTATAAGTGGTGCTAGTTTATTTGTCAACAAAGTAAATTTGAGTTTATTGACTGATAATGATGGTAACTATTCGTTTACAATGCCTCGGGACGAATATGACCTGAAAATTACATATGCTGGATTCGAAGATTTTGTACGAAAAATTCAAGTAAAAGGAAATGGAATTATTGATTTTGAAATATCCGAAAAATCCATTTTATTAAAGGATTTGGAAGTTACTGATAAAGCGGCTAATTTAAATGTAATACGTACGCAAATGAGTACTATTAAGTTAAATGCTAAAGCCATTAAGGAGCTTCCTACTTTTATGGGCGAAAAAGACATTTTAAAAAGCATGAACTTACTTCCAGGAGTTCAAACTACTGGCGAATTTGGTACAGGTTTTTTTGTAAGAGGTGGTAGTGCCGATCAAAATTTGATTTTAATTGAGAATGTCCCTTTGTTTAATTCTTCGCATTTGTTTGGTTTAAGTTCCGTTCTGAACCCCGATGCTGTAAATAATGTCACTTTTCTAAAGGCAGGTATACCCGCTAAACTTGGCGAACGCGCCTCGTCTGTATTGGACATTCGCTTGGGCAATAACCCCGACCGATTGACCATAAAAGGTGGTATAGGTTTACTCAATACTCGTTTGAATTTAGAAACTCCTCTTTTCAATAAAAAAGTGAATCTGCTCATTGGAGGAAGAAGTTCGTACTCCAATTGGGTATTACATGCCATGCCTGATGCGAGCCTCAAAAAAAGTGCTGCTAGTTTTTACGACTTGAATTTTTTACTTACATCCAAACTGAGTGAAAACGATAACCTTACACTTTTTGGTTATATTAGCGATGATACGTTTCGGTTTACAAAATCATCACCATATCATTACGACAACAGACTATTTTCGCTCCGATATATTCATAACTTTAACGAAAAACTAAATCTTTCATTTATAGCAGGTAAAAGTCGTTATCGCAATGATTTAAGTGAGTCGGACGAGTTAAGACCGAAAGAAGCTTTTATAATAAAATCGGCTATCTTATACAATAATTCACGATTAAATTTTAATTGGACTCCTTCCAAAAATCATTCAGTAGATATAGGTGCAGCGGCAATTGAGTACAAATTACAGCCAGGTACGCAGTCGGCACTTGGTTTACTTTCGGAAGTAAAGGACAATGCAATGCAAACTGAAAAAGCGTTGGAAATGGCTGCCTATATAAGTGACAATATAACTATATCGCCTAAATTGAGTGCCGAATTAGGTGTGCGGTTTAATAATTATGCATACTTGGGTGCAAATAGAACCTTTGTTTTTACTCCAAACTCACCAAATATGCCAGAAAATATAACTGATACAATTTTTTACAAAAACAATGAACTTATAAAATGGCATTCAATAATTGAACCGCGTGTTTCGCTCCGATATGCCTTAAATGACGCTAGTTCTTTAAAATTTTCATACAATAAAATTAGTCAGTTTATAAATTTAATTTCGAACACGGCTGTTATGTCACCAACTGATATTTACAAGCTTTGTAGCCCTAATATTGAACCATTAATAAGCAATCAGTTTACACTTGGATATTTCCGGAATTTCAATAAAAACGCAATTGAAGCATCTGTTGAATTATATTATAAAAAGCTCGATAATATAGTGGAATACAGAGATGGAGCAACTATTCTGATGAATAACTCATTGGAAACCGATTTATTAAAAGCTTCGGGCTATAATTATGGCATTGAACTTTATGTCAAAAAAAATACGGGTGCTCTTACAGGCTGGGCTAGCTATACTTACTCTCGCTCAATGCGACATACATCAAGCCCTTATGAAATTGATCAAATAAACCGAAACAATTATTTTCCATCTTCGTTTGATAGGCCTCACAATTTGGTGTTTACAGGAGTATACCATTTAACCCGTAGATGGTGGCTTTCGGGTACATTTAATTATAACACAGGCAAGCCAATTACTTTACCCGAGTTAAAATTTTATGTTGATGGAAATCAATATGTTTATTTCTCTGACCGAAATAAATACCGACTTCCAGATTATCATCGACTTGACTTGGCAATAACGCTCGATGAATCCTTGCGTTTAAAACGGAAATGGAAAGGCAGTTGGACACTATCAATTCTAAATGTGTATGGTCAAAAAAATGCATATTCTGTTTATTATAAGTCTTTACCGCAATTGGAATCAAAATATTACAAGTTTTTCAATTTGTACAGCATGTATATAATTCGGTATCCTATTCCTACAATTACGTATAACTTTAGCTTTTAAATTTAGCACATAAATGATTTATTTTAAAAATACAGGTTTATTGATATTGCTAATTATTGGCTTTATTCAATGCTCTGAAATATATGAACCAAAAATTGATACCAACACAAAAGCGTTGGTAGTTGAGGGTTTAATTTCGGATGGTAAAGGTCCTTTTACAGTAAAACTTACTGAAGCACTGGCATTTAATTATGATTCGTTGTGGATAGTTAAGTTTGTTACCGGCGCAAAGATAAGCGTTTTTGATAATCACAGTAATGAATTTACGTTGGATGAAATTGGGTCTGGAAAATACGTTTTGCCTTCTACTTTTACTGGTATTGTAGGGAATTCGTATAAATTACATATCGAAACGAAGGCTGGGGATATTTACGAGTCTAATTATCAGAAGCTAATGCCACCTCAGCAGTATGATAATATTCGTCCGGTTTTTACAAGTCAGGAATACTTAAATCCTAAAAAACAATTGAAAATAGCTACGGGTGCCGATTTGCTGGTTGAATTATTTAAGTCGGTGAATTCTACTGATACTTTGCCATTGTGTCGTTTCGATCCAATTATAACGCTTCAATTAACGTACCCTACCTATATTAAAGACACTACTAACTGGCATTGGATAAATAATTATTGGCAAAATTTTTCGGTAAATGGGATTGATAACATCACCTCAGATAAATCTTTGACTTCAACGGCTTTTATCAATAATTATTCGCTTGGATTTGTGCCCATAAAAATGTCATCGTATGGATTAGGTGCCGATTCGCTTTTAAATTCATATTTTTACCTTCGAATAAGTCATTATACTATGAACCGTGAGTCCTATCGGTTTTACAAATCGGCCAATGCACAATTGGAAATAACAGGTAAAATATTTGATCCAATAACTTCGCAACTGATTGGTAATATGAAATGTGTAAACCATCCTGAGAAAAAAGTACTTGGTTTTTTCGAAGCTTCGTCGGTAGTAAAAAGAGCGTATTTAGTAAAAAAAGATCAATTCAAAGATTTTATTTGGCTTGAGCAAGTGCCGTTCGAAGATGTCCCTCTTTTTGGGTTGGTTAAATACAAAGTTTGGGATAATAAAGATGTACCTGCACCAAAAAATAATCCCGATTATGATAGTACAATGCCTTATTGGTGGTTTCACAATTAATTTAAGCCATTCAAAATGAGAAGAATAAAAACAACTATATTTTTGCTGGTTACACTTTATCTTGTGTTTGCATTCAGCAATATATCAGCTCAATCTCATGGGGCAGAAACTGCATTTCTGCATATTGACAAAACGACGTATATAGCAGGAGAGCCTATTAATTATAAATTATATGTATTGGATGCAAAAACCAAAAAACTTTCGAACCAAAGCAGTATTGCTTATATTCAGCTCACTTCGGATAGTTTAAATATACACTCAAGAATAATATCGAAACTAGTAAATGGCATGTCGAGTGGGAGTTTTGTGTTGCCAGACTCGTTAACATCTGGTGTTTACAAAATTAGTGCATTTACCAATGTTATGAAAAATTTCGGTTCAAATTATTTTTTCCAAAAGGATATTGTTGTTGTTAATCGTTTTGATAAAAACCTGAAATTTAAACCATTAAGTATTTCAAATAAAATTCAAGATAATTCTTTTGAGTCAGAACATATCATATCAACCTCAAAAACTCTGATTGGATTACGAGAAAAAGTGACTGTTGAATTAAAAAACTCTGGAAATGCAGAGCATTTATCAATTTCTGTTTTTGAAGATTCTCCATTGAATCAGAATTACTCCTCAATAAAAGATATAGTTACCCAAAATAATTTTGAACCGAACTATAAACAAACTAAAATATACCTTCCCGAAAAGGTTGGAAAGATGTTGGCTGGTTCAGTGCTCGATACTAAATCGTTACAAGGCATAGCAAACAAAATAGTTCTTTTGTCTTGTCCGGATTCTATTGCTAATTTAAAATATGCAACAACTAATTCGGAAGGACGATTTTATTTTACTATTGGCGATTATTACAACGAAAAAGTATTGTTTCTGACCCTGAAGGAAATAAATGAGCAGTATAAGCTAGTTGTAGATGATGATTTTATAAAGACACCAGCTTCAGTTGTTTATGATTCGTCAACCACATTTATACAAAATGAGTATCTCGTAAAGTGCCAAAATATATTTCAAATAAACAAATCCTATCGATTGGTAAATGATACTATAAGCATAACAAATAGCCCTAAGAATGGATTTTATGCCCCTAAAGTATTCTACAATAAAGCGATTACTATTTATCCGAAGGATTTTGTGAGTTTGAACAATTTTAGTGAAATTTCGGTAGAGTTATTACCTCAGGTTCGAATTTTAACAGTTGATTCGAAGTATAAATTGCAGATACTCGGAGCATCCGCATATAAAGTTCAGAATACCGATCCTGCCATATTTTTGGATGGTGTTTTTGTGGATGATATAAATAAGATTATGAATATTGGCTCCGACAAAATTAAAAAGATTGAACTTCAGAATGTCGAAAGAGTAATTGGGGATATTAGTTTTCCGGGTGTGATGGCTATTTCAACTTTTACCAATGAAATTTTATCAAGCATACCTGCAAGTTATTCCTGTAGCTTTAAAAATACCAATTTTGAAGTAAATAAACGCTTTTTTGAAGTCAATACGAATTACATTAATGATGCTAAAATGCCTTATGTTAAGCAATTATTGTATTGGAAGCCAGATATAACGACACAGAAAAATCAGAATTTCGTATTTGATTTTTATACTTCGGACAATACAGGGTCTTTTATAATTAATATTGAAGGAATTTCTGAAAATGGAACGCCTATAAGTGATAGGTATCGAATTAAAGTTGACAATCTTACAAATTCAGGTCTAAAATGAAAAACTCAATTTTAATTGCATTTATATTTGTATGCATTTCGGCCACATCGCAATCCAACGATTCAATTAAAGCGGCAAGCATCGATGTCGATTTTTCACCGACACTTACAGGTGAAGTTTTTTATGAGTTTGTACAATATGCTGGTGAGCAATTTTTTAATAAGGAATGGACTAAAAGCGATATTTTATTATCCAACGGAGAGTTACTTACAGATAAAAAAATTAAATACAATGGATTGTTGGATGAAGTAATTTGGTTTAATACTACCAGTTTTTCGAAAGTTAAGTTGGACAAATTATCTATAAATGAGTTTTGGATTAAAAACAGCAGCGTGGATAAAGTTCATTTCAAAAGACTTACAATCAGCTCAATAAAAGACCTTAAATCTACCGATTTGTTTGCTGAAGTTGGTGTTGAAGGAAAACTATCATTTTACATTCAACATAAAATTGTAGGTACAGGCGAAGAAGAATACTTTATGAATGGACGCTATTTTTTACTTACAAGTTTAAAAGAAAAACCGCTTTATATCATTCAATTGCCATCGAAGGAATATGTTGTTATTCGGAAAATTAGTCGTAATGCTATTCTAAAGTTATTCCCGGATTTGAAAAAAGACATATCAAAACTAATAAAAGACAACTCGTTAACTGTCAAAACTCAAACGGATGTTGTACGGTTATTCGAACTACTGAATTCTAAAATTTTTAAGTAAATAATATTTTATGTCACATCAAGACGCATCTGTAAAATCAATAATTTTCGCATTGTCAGCTAATTTGGGAATTGCTATAACTAAGACAGTAGCTGCAGTTATTACAGGCTCAGGGGCTATGCTAGCTGAGTCAATTCACTCGTATGCCGATTGTGGCAATCAGGGTTTATTATTTATAGGATTAAAAGCCGCTAAGAAGAAACCCGATGTGGAACACCCGTTGGGCTATGGTAAGTCCACTTATTTTTGGTCGTTTATTGTAGCACTTATGCTTTTTAGTTTGGGTGGTTTATTTTCAATTTACGAAGGAATTCACAAATTGCATTCAACAGAGGAGTTAAATAGTCCATTTGTTGCTATTATTGTATTGTCTGTCAGTATGTTGCTCGAAGCTGCATCGCTTTGGGGATGTATTACTCAAATTAATAAACTCCGTCATGGCGTAAGTCTTTGGCAATGGCTTAAAAACTCGCGTCAGAGTGAGTTAGTAGTGGTGTTTGGCGAAGATGTAGCAGCTCTTTTTGGTTTGTTATTCGCGTTGGTAGCTGTAATTTTGTCGTTGGTAACAGGCAATCCAATTTACGACTCAATAGGTAGTATTGGAATTGGGGTTTTATTAGTTATTGTTTCATTTTTTGTTGCAGTAAAAGTAAAAAGTTTGCTTATAGGACAAAGTGCCGACGAAGATATTCGTTTAGGAATCAATGATTTCTTAGAAAAAAGACCTGAAATTAATCAGGTTTTAAACGTTATTACGTTACAATTAGGACCACAAATAATGCTAACTGTTAAGGCTAAAATGACCGAAACAAAATCAACAGAGAAACTTATCAATGATATAAATATATGCGAAAAGGAACTTAAAAGTTTGTTTCCAACTGTTCAGTGGGTGTTTTTTGAACCTGATAAGGTAGATTAAATAAAAATGGACTTGCAATTGTTGCAAGTCCATTCTTATTTCTAAATGAAGCTGTTTTAATCAGCAAACTCCATAAGATACGCTTTTATGAAGGCATCGATATCACCATCCATAACTGCATTTACGTTGGATGTTTGATAATTGGTTCGGTGGTCTTTCACACGCCTGTCGTCGAAAACATAACTTCGGATTTGAGAACCCCATTCAATTTTCTTTTTACCTGCCTCCACTACAGCACTAGCAGCACGTCGTTTTTCGAGTTCCAATTCATATAGTTGCGACTTCAATAATCTGATTGCATTATCTTTATTGCCAAATTGCGAGCGGCTTTCGGTGTTTTCAATCACTATTTCATCCATCACATTTGTTACTGGGTTCATGAATTTGTAATGCAAGCGTACACCCGTTTCTACTTTGTTTACATTTTGTCCACCAGCTCCCGACGACCGAAAAGTATCCCACGATAACATGCCAGGATTAATTTCAATCTCGATAGTATCGTCGACCAATGGAACCACATAAACCGATGTAAATGAAGTCATTCGTTTGCCTTGCGCATTGAATGGCGATACCCGTACCAAGCGGTGAACTCCATTTTCGCTTTTTAAATAACCATAGGCCATTTCACCTTCAAACTGCATGGTCACTGTTTTAATTCCAGCTTCATCACCATCTTGTATATTGGTTATTTCAACTTTGTAATTCTGACGTTCAGCCCATCGTTGATACATTCGGAAAAGCATATCGGCCCAATCTTGAGCTTCGGTACCACCTGCACCTGCCACAATTTTTATAACAGCTCCAAATTTGTCTTCTTCTTTTGAAAGCATATTTTTCATTTCGAGCGTCTCAACTTGTTCAACAGCATGGTTGTAGGCAGCGTCAACTTCTTCTTCTGTAATGGCTTCTTCGCGGTAAAAATCATAAGCTAATTCCAATTCCTCGGTAGCTGTTTTTACACTTTTATAACCTTCGACCCAGTTTTTAAGGTCTTTTATTTTACGCATTTGTGCTTCAGCAGTTTTGGCATCGTCCCAAAATCCAGGAGCTTGTGTACGCAATTCTTCTTCTTCTATTTGGATACTTTTTGAATCGATGTCAAAGGTACCTCCTCAACGCGATCTCGCGCTCCAACAAATCTTTTAGTTGGTCTGATGTAATCATTTGTTTTGTTTTATGTGATGAAAATTATTGAATATCAATTGTAAAGTCTTATAAATAAATGCAAGGTATAAAAACCGATAAAAATCCTAGTGTAAATCCAGCCAGTGTTTGGAGGGGTGTATGTGCCTTAAGTTCTATCCGTGATAAGGCTACTAGAGCTGATATTGCCAATATTAATATAAAGAGCCATAGTGGATTATAAGCCATACGGTAACTCACACCAAAAATACCGCCTACCAAACCACCAATTCCCGAAAGGTGAGCTGATATTTTCCATTTAAAATTTATAAGCGTTATGAAAACTATTGATAGTGTGGTGCCTATACCTATTGCAACCATAAATAAAGGTAAATTTAATACTCTATGTAAAAATAAAGTCCAAAAGGCATACGACAAAAACGAAAACAAATAAGGCATTGTTCGTTGCTCGCGTTTCGAAATAAATAAATCGTTGATTTCTCCTTTTTTCATCAATAGTAAAATGGGCGCTGCAGGCATTATACCCGTAAAGATAAATGTTCCAAATATAGCTACCAGTCGCCATGTAAATGGAATTACATCAAATAAGTCCAAATTTATCAGCATTGACATGCCATAAGTTGGCATTAACAATGGTTGAAACACTATAGATATGGTGTTGTAAAATTTATTCATGTTTAAATTTCTTTTCGTAGCCGTGCTACTGGTATATTTAATTGTTCACGGTATTTTGCTATTGTCCGACGTGCAATTAAATACCCTTTTTCTTTTAAAACATCTGCAAGAGCATCGTCGTTGAGTGGTTTACGTTTGTTCTCGTTGCCTATACAATCCTGAAGTATTTTTTTAATTTCCCTGGTCGAAACTTCCTCGCCTGAATCATTTGTCATAGATTCAGAGAAAAAGTATTTTACTGGATATACTCCAAAATCAGTTTGTATATATTTGCTATTGCTAACTCTGGAAATGGTTGAAATATCGTAGCCGGTAATATCGGCAATATCTTTCAGAATCATTGGCTTTAAAAATGTATCGTCGCCTTCCAGGAAAAACTCCTTTTGGAATTTAACTATGGCAGTCATAGTAGTCAGGAGCGTTTGCTGACGTTGCTTAATAGCATCGATAAACCAACGTGCAGCATCAATTTTTTGTTTCACAAACATCACAGCATCTTTCATCTCGCGCGATTGATTTTTCTTGTTCGATGCATAATCCTGAAACATTTCGTTGTATGTGGTATTCACCCGTAATTCGGGTACATTACTGTTGTTGAGTTGCACAATCAATTGATTTCCTTCCGTTTCGAGTATAAAATCGGGCACAATGGTCGACATTGATTTCTCCAAAATATTCCCACCCCAAGCATTTCCTGGCTTTGGATTCAGATGTGTTATTTCGGTTATAACTTTCTTAAGCTGTTCGTCGTCGATGTTTAGGCTTTTTGTAATTTTATCGTAATGTTTTTTTGTAAATTCATCAAAATAATTGGATAGAATTTTAGTGGCTAAGCTAACTTCCACTTTCTGTGCTTTTCGCTCAAGTTGCAATAAAAGACATTCTTGTAAAGTTGTGGCACCTACACCTGCAGGGTCAAATTGACGAATTAGATGTACAATGTCCATCATTTCTTCATCTGTTGTTTGTATACCTGCCTGAAACACAATATCGTCCACCATCGATTCTGCTGTACGTCGCAAATATCCCTCATCATCTATATTACCAATTACATATTCGGCTAGTAAATGTTGATGTTCAGAAAGTTTCAGTAATCCGAGTTGGTCAATCAAATTTTCGTGAAATGTCATTCCTACTGTGAATGGAATGTCTTCTCTTTTATCGTCTTTGGAAGTATTGTTTGTTTTTAGCTTATAATCCGGAATGTCATCATCCATCATATATTCATCAGGGTCAAAATCATCGTTATTACCGCCATCTTCGTTACTATATTCATCGTCAAAATCATCTGCTTCCTTGTCTGCTTCAGCACCTTCTTCCAATGCAGGATTTTCCTCAAGCTCTTGTCGGATGCGTTCTTCGAGCTCCAAAGTAGGCACTTCGAGCATCTTGATAACCTGAATTTGAGCAGGCGAAAGTTTTTGTTGCAGTTTTTGTTGTAACTGTTGTTTTAACATAATGATTTCAAAACCAAAATTAGCATTGATTGTAGCGCAAAGATAATATTTTTTAATGAAAAACTTCTTTCCGTAAATTCAAATATGCTAAAATAAAAAACTACCACTTTTTGACTGTGATAGTTCTTTATTGTTTTATTTTTGACGTATAAAAATTTGAATTGGCGTTCCTGTAAATTCGTATTTAGCCCTAATTTTATTTTCCAAAAAGCGTTTGTAAGGCTCTTTTACATATTGTGGCAAATTGGCAAAAACACAAATGTAGGAATGTACGTATTCGGTAATTGTGTTATGTATTTGATTTTAATATATTTACCTTTTAATGCTGGCGGAGGATAATTCTCGATTTGTGGCAATAAAAACTCATTAAGTTTGGCTGTAGGTATTTTGCGGAATTTATTTTCGTACACCTGAACTGCTGTTTCAACTACCTTTAGGATACGTTGTTTAGTAGTAACCGATGTGAAAATGATAGGAAAGTCAACAAAAGGTGCTAAACGCTCGCGGATTGATTTTTCGATATTTTTAATATCGTTCGCTTCTTTGTTTTCAACCAAATCCCATTTGTTGATTACAACTACCAATCCTTTTTTATTTTTTTGTATCAACGAAAATATATTCAAATCCTGACTTTCGATACCACGTGTAGCATCAATCATCAAAATACAAACATCGGCGTTTTCGATGGCACGTATAGCACGCACTACCGAATAATACTCTAAATCTTCGTTTACTTTTGCTTTTTTACGTATCCCCGCAGTATCAACTAAATAGAAATCATGCCCAAATTTATTAAATCGGGTATAAATGGCATCGCGTGTAGTGCCAGCTATTTCGGTTACAATGGTTCGTTCCTCGCCCATAAAGGCATTCACAATCGACGATTTTCCAGCATTTGGTCGTCCTACCACTGCAAAACGTGGTAATTCGTCTTCAATATCTTCAACCACATCGGGGTTGAAATGTGTGAGTAGTTCGTCGAGCAAATCACCTGTTCCCAATCCATTAATTGCCGAAATAATAGAAGGTTCGCCCAATCCAAGTTTGTAAAACTCAGCTGCATTGTATTGCCACTCGTGTGTATCGGCTTTGTTGGATACTAGTAAAATAGGTTTGGTGCTTCGGCGCAGAATTTGTGCCACTTCGAGGTCGTAATCGGTAATGCCATTTTGTATGTCAACCAAGAATAAAACAACATCTGCTTCTTCGATGGCCAATACTACATGGCGTTTTATTTCATCTTCGAAAATGTCGGTTGAGTTTACCACCCATCCGCCGGTGTCAATTATGGAGAACTCGCGTCCTGACCATTCTGATTTTCCATACTGACGGTCACGCGTGGTTCCCGCTTCTTCGTTTACAATGGCTCGTCTACTTTTAGTAAGCCTGTTAAAAAGGGTCGATTTTCCTACATTCGGACGCCCTACAATTGCTACAATATTTCCCATTTGTTTTTTGTATATCTAAATGATTCAGATATTTACATTCCATTTTTCAGTTCACATCGATTTTCACAAATCGGATGTGTGGGTGCAAATAATAATTTTGTGCAAAGGTAGTGAAATTAGTTGAGAAGGGAAAATGATTTTTTAAACTGTTGAAGTTTAGTAAGATATGGTTGTTGAGTTGCAGTTTTGAACTACTTTAAATACTTTACAGGATACAAGGCGGCAATAAAGCCCATTAAAAGAACAGTGAAAAAGATAAGTACGATGTCCATAAAATTGGTTGATATGGGGTATGCATCAACTACAAAGTCATTTCCTAGTTTCAATATTCCAAAAAACTCTTGCAGTAAACAAATTGCGGTCCCGAGTATTATTCCCAATATTGCGCCTGTTGCCGATATCATCCAACCTTCGAACAAAAATATACGACGTATGAGTTTTTTGTTGGCACCCAAACTTTCAAGTGTCGAAATATCACTTTTTTTATCTATTATCAGCATTGATAATGAGCCAATTATATTAAAACTAGCAATCAATAAAATGAAACTGAGGATAAGAAAAGTTATCCATTTTTCAATTTTCATTATTTTAAAAAAACTTTCCTGTTGCTCAAATCTGTTTTTTACTTGATAGTTTGGTCCAAGTATAGTTTCAATTTCTTTTTTTACAATATCAATTTTTGAATCTGATACTAATTTTAGTTCAATGGCTGTTACTACAGTTGAATCATAATCAAATAGTTGGCGGGCTTGATTGAGCGATACTAGTACATACTTTTCATCGTATTGTACTTGGTTGGTCGTAAATATCCCCGAAGCGAAGCATGCCGTTTGGTTGAAACTTGTTTCGGGACGAAGCAGGTTTATTTTCGAATTTCGTTTTGGAGCATAAATAAAGATTGGATCTATAAAATGAGCACTCAAACCCAATGTATTGGCCACTCCAACTCCGGTTACTATACGTTCAAAAGCTCCATCGTAAAGTTCAAATTTGCCATCGCTAATAATTTTTTTTATATCAGCCAATTGAGCGTAGTTTTTGCTTACACCTTTTACAGTTGCGGGCATTTGTTTGTCTTTAAAACGTAACAAAGCATTTTCTTCAACTATCTCGGTGAAAATGGCTATCTCTTTTAATTGTTTTACTTTTTGTACATCAGCTTGCTGTAAATCAAAGCTTTTACCTTGCGATAAACTTATACGTAGTTCTGGGTCAAAAGCCGAAAACATATCGCTAATTAGCCCTTCGAAACCATTAAATACCGAGAGTACAACTACAAGTGCCATGGTGCCAATTGCTACACCTATAGCCGAGATTGCTGAGATAATATTTATGGCATTGTGCGATTTTTTCGAAAACAAATAGCGTCGAGCTATCCTTACCGAAAAGGATAAATCGAGCCACTTATGATTGAAATTTGTTTTCTCTGCCATTATGCTATTCCATTTTTATTCCCCTTCGGGGCTTAGGGGTAGGGGCGAAGGTGGGTCTTGCTTCAATAATTTATCGATGTTTTCAAGATAATCCAACGAATCATCAACGTGGAAAAACAATTCGGGCACTATACGCAACTGATTACGAACACGTTTACCCAAGTCAAAACGGATGGCTCTTGTGTCGGCATTTACTTTCTCAATTACTTCTTTGCTTTTATTGCTAGGAAATATGCTTAAATGTGTGCGTGCAATACCTAAATCGGGGCTAATGCGTACAGCAGTTACTGTTATAAGTGTGCCGTGCAACTCACGGGCGTACAACAAAAAGATTTCTCCTAATTCTTTTTGCAACATGCGCGATATTTTTTGTTGTCTTGTAGTTTCCATTTTTATTTAGTTTTCTAGTTTGTATATTAATTCGGATGCATTTTGCAAAGAATGGCAAAGTTACGGCTTTTTTTGAAAACCACATGCAAGAATATAAAAATACAAACTATCATTATTTTAGATAAGCATTAAATATACAAAAATTGGAGTTTTTAACTCAAAATATGCAATATTGTCATTGTCAAACAGAATAAAAACCGTATATTTGCACCCGAAATAGATATTTATGCAATTATATTGATAAAATATACATTTTTTATAAGAAACAACGAAACAAAATACGCATATTTAAAATTACGAAATGAAGAATAAACGAAACCGATTGCAGGTAATTTCAGAGATTCTCCGATCCAAAGTAGTAGGTAGTCAGGAAGAACTATTGAAACTACTTATCGAAAGGCAATGTGATGTAACTCAGGCAACTCTTTCGCGCGATTTGAAGCTATTAAAAGTAGCCAAAACGCCTCTGTCGAACGGATTGTACAAGTATATTTTACCGGTTTACAATAAGCCACTTGCGGTACAACCTACAGCCAATCCAACAATTTCGTATGGTGCAGTGTTAAGTGTAGAGTTCTCGGGACAATTGGCAGTGGTGAAAACGAAACCAGGATATGCAAGTGCCATTGCTTGGGATATCGACAACAAAGCAACGGATGAAGTTCTTGGAACAATTGCCGGCGATGATACCATATTGGTGATTCCACGCGAAGGAATAACACGCGATGATATTTTGCAGATGATGAAGAATACTTTTGCTGAGAATTGAGAATTTTGAAGCCTTAACAGGCATAATTGAAAAGGACTTTTACAAGAATGAATACGAACTTTACCGTTGATAATATAACGGTCCAAATTGCCGACGAAAAATATCTGGGATATGTCGACACTATTTTAGATACAATTGCTGCCGCAGCCAAAGTGCGTGGCACAGGTATTGCACGTCGTTCGCCCGAATATGTAGAGCAGAAAATGAAAGAAGGGAAGGCAATTATTGCTTTGGCTGGTGACGAGTTTGCAGGTTTCTGTTATATCGAAACTTGGGGAAATAAAAAATTTGTGGCTAACTCAGGGCTTATTGTTGTTGATAAATACCGCGGACAAGGCTTGGCTAAAAAGATTAAACGCAAAGCATTTGAACTTTCGCGTCAGCGATACCCTAATGCTAAAATATTTGGTTTAACAACTGGATTGGCCGTTATGAAAATTAACTCCGAACTGGGGTATAAACCAGTTACCTTCTCCGAACTTACCGATGACGAATCCTTTTGGAAAGGCTGTCAGAGCTGCGTGAATTACGATATTTTACAACGTACTAATCGTAAACATTGTTTATGTACAGGCATGCTCTTTGACCCGGCTAAAGATGAGGAAAAATAGAAAACTATAGTTATTAATCGTCTTTAGACTTTTGTCTTTAGACTCTTGACATATTTAAAATGAAAGAAAAAGTATTATTGGCATTTAGTGGTGGATTGGATACTTCATTTTGCGCCATGTATCTTGCTAAAGAAAAAGGATACGAAGTGCATACTGCAGTAGCAAATACTGGTGGATTTAGTGACGAGGAATTAAAAATAATCGAAGATAAGGCCTATCGCTTAGGTGCTACATCGCATGCCACATTGGATGTAACGCAAGAGTATTACGATAAAAGCATAAAATACATGGTATTTGGCAATGTGCTTCGGAATGGTACTTATCCCATTTCTGTTAGTTCCGAACGTATTTTTCAGGCACTGGCCATAATTCATTATGCTAAAGAAATTGGTGCCGATTATGTGGCACATGGAAGTACAGGGGCTGGAAACGACCAAGTTCGTTTTGATTTGACTTTTGATGTTATTGCTCCTGAAATCAAAATTCTGACTCCAACACGCGACATGGTACTTACGCGTGAATATGAAATTAATTACCTTAAAGAACATGGTTTTGTGGCCGACTTTACTAAAATGGAATACTCCATTAATAAAGGCTTGTGGGGAACTTCAATTGGTGGTAAAGAAACATTAAAGTCGGAGCAAACATTGCCAGAAGCAGCATATCCAAGCCAAATTGAAAAGCAAGGTGAGGAGCTCGTAACAATTAGTTTCGAAAAAGGTGAGATTTGCGCTGTTAATGGTGTTGGAAATGAAAATAAAGTGATTTTAATTAATGCCTTAGAAGATATTGCAAACAAATATGGCATTGGACGCGATATGCATATTGGCGATACTATTATTGGTATAAAAGGACGCGTTGGTTTCGAAGCGGCTGCACCTTTGCTGATAATTAATGCACACAAAATGCTCGAGAAACACACACTTACCAAATGG